>JABFXD010000036.1 GCA_013361925.1 Streptomyces sp.
CTTCTCGACGGAGACCGGGTGCACGGTGTCGCCGTTGGCGAGGATCACGCCGTCCTTGAGGGCGTCACGGCCGCACCACAGGGAGTACGCGTTGTTCCACTCCTCGGCCTTGTCGTTGTCGATGAGCGTGAGCTTGAGGCCGTACTTGGCCTCAAGGGCCTCCTTGCGCGCGTACACGGCCTCCTTGCGGTAGCCGACGATGATCGCGACCTCGGTCAGCCCGATCTCCGCGAAGTTGCCGAGAGTGAGGTCGAGAACCGTGGGTTCGCCCTCTATGCCCGCGGGGCCCACCGGCACCAGAGCCTTGGGAAGGCTGTCGGTGTAGGGGCGCAGACGCCGTCCGGCGCCGGCCGCCAGCACGAGGCCGATCATGCGGGTTCTCCTTCATCGTGTACGGCGGGCGCCCCGGAGGACACCCAGAAGCGGATGCTCTCGACGAGCACCACGAGGGCGACGGCCACGGCCAGAGCCGTGAGCGCGACCTTGAACTGCGAGGCGGTGAGCACCGCGGCCAGGACGGTGACGAGCAGCGTCCGCCCCTCGTGCCCCCCGATGGCGCGCACCAGCCAGGCCGGGGACGCGCCGGCGTTGCCGCGGATGCGGTACACCGTGTCGTAGTGATGGTAGGCGACCGCCGACACCAGCCCGAAAGCCGCAGGAAGGGCTCCGTTCACGTCCGCCTTGGCCGCCAGCACCAGGACGGTGCCGTACTCGGCGGCCCGGAAGAAGGGCGGGACGAGCCAGTCGAGGGCGCCCTTGAGGGGGCGGGCGACGGCGAGGGCCGAGGTGACGGTGTAGACGGCGGCGCCGATGATCGGCCACGGTCCGCCGAAGTCGGTGAACGCGGCGGAGGCGACGAGGGCGAGGCCGCCGAGGAGGGCCACCGCGGGGGCCGTGAAGCCGGGGAGCTTGCGCGCGGGGTTCCTGAGAGCGCCGGCGAGGGCCTGGGCGAGCGGGCCCGAGTCCGCGAGGTCGGCCAGCGCCTCGGCCGCCCGGTCCGTGCGCCGCGCCTTGCGCGTCAGCGACCGCAGTACGCGGCCGGCCGTGGTGTAGGTCGCCGCGAAGGCGCAGCCGACGAGGAGCGCGTAGAAGGTGATCCGGGGGGTGGTCAGCGCCGTGAGGACCGCGATCATCGCCCAGCGCTCACCGATCGGGAGCACGATCATGCGCCGTATCCACACCGTCCAGCCGACGCTGTCGAGCTTGTCGGAGAGGGCGGCGGTGGGGCTGGTGTTGGCGGTGGCGTCGTGGTTGGCCTCGTTGAAGGAGAAGTCGACGACGTGCCGGCAGGTCTGCAGGACCATCGCCCCGAGCGCCAGCGCCCACACGTCGTCGCCGCCGCGGGCCGCGCCCAGCGCCAGTCCGGCGTAGTAGGCGTACTCCTTGGCCCGGTCGAAGGTGGCGTCCAGCCAGGCACCGAGCGTGGAGTACTGGAGCGAGTAGCGGGCGAGCTGGCCGTCGGTGCAGTCCAGGACGAAGGAGAAGATCAGCAGCAGACCGGCCGCGACGTACCCGGCCCGGGTGCCCGTCGCCGCGCAGCCCGCGGCGACGAGGGCGGTGACGAGCGAGGCGGTGGTGACCTGGTTCGGGGTCAGCCCCCGGCGGGCGCACCAGCGGGCGATGTAGCGGGAGTACGGGCTGATGCAGTACGTGGTGAAGAAGCCGTCGCGGGACTTCACGGCCGACTTCAGGCGTACGGCTTCGTCGTCGACGGCGGCGACGGCCTGCCGCGCCTCGTTGCGGGCCTGCGGGTCGGCCGGGACCACGGCGACGAGGCTGCCGAGCTCGGGGTGGTGCACTCCGGCGTCGTCCGCGTCCAGCGCGGTGACGATCCGGTCGGCGAGGCTGTCCACGACGAGTGCGGTCCCGCCGCCCGCGCTGTTCTCCCGGGCCATCGCGCGGGTCAGGGCCTGGCGGCCGCCCGGCTGGGCCGTGACGGCGCCGGGGATCGCGGCGAGCGGGAAGCGCGGGTCGGTCAGACCGAGGCGCAGGGCGTGCAGATGGCCGACGAAACCGGCGTCGACGACGGCGACCCGCTGGTCACCGGGCACCTGGGCGAGGAGCGTCTCGGTCTCGGCGGCGTCGGAGGCGGTCCGGACGTCGAAGCCGAGGGACCGCAGATCGCCCTCGATCGACGATCCGGGGACCGGCTGACCGGTGAGGATGGCGGTCGACAACCGAACTCACTCCCTGGGTGCCGACGTCTGCACGCCGGCGGCTACACGGTGGGGGCGCCCCTTACCGGTGACGGCCGGGCGGCATGTCGGCAGAGGCTATCGGATGCCGGGAAGCCCGCGTTCACCGCCCGTTCACGGGCCGATCCACGGCGGCTCCCCCGGCCTTTGCCGCGATCATCATGGGTGATCACGGGCCCCGCCCACAAACCGCGTCCCGCGGGATCGGGCATCCGGGACATAGCGTCCGCCTCCGTGGCCTCGGCATAGGGTGGGCGACCATGACATGGCTGATCACAGGCGGAGCGGGATACATAGGGGCCCATGTGGCGCGGGCCATGACGGAGGCCGGTGAGCGCGTCCTCGCGCTGGACGACCTGTCGGCCGGGGTTCCCGCGCGGCTGCCGGCGGACGTGCCGCTCGTGCGGGGGTCGTCGCTCGACGCCGGGCTGCTGAAGCGGGTGCTGGCCGAGCACGAGGTGACCGGCGTGCTGCACCTGGCCGCGCGCAAGCAGGTCGCCGAGTCGGTGGCGCAGCCGACGCGCTACTACCAGGAGAACGTCGGCGGTCTGGCGACGCTCCTCGACGCGGTCGCCGAGGCCGGGGTGGGGCGGTTCGTGTTCTCCTCGTCGGCGGCCGTCTACGGCAATCCCGACGCGGGGCTGATCACGGAGGACACTCCGTGCGCCCCGGTGAACCCCTACGGCGAGACGAAGCTCGCCGGGGAGTGGCTGGTCCGGGCGGCGGGACAGGCGCACGGGATCTCCACCGTGTGTCTGCGGTACTTCAACGTGGCGGGGGCCGCGGCGCCCGAGCTGGCGGACACGGGCGTCTTCAACATCGTGCCGATGGTCTTCGACCGGCTCACCCGTGACGAGGCCCCGCGGATCTTCGGTGACGACTACCCGACGCCGGACGGCACCTGCGTCCGCGACTACATCCATGTCGCCGACCTGGCCGAGGCGCATCTCGCGGCCGCACGACGGGTCGTCGACCGGGCCGGCGACCTGACCGTCAACATCGGCCGCGGCGAAGGTGTCTCCGTTCGGGAGCTGGTCACGGTCATCGGCGAGGTCACCGGTGACCGGCGGGAGCCCGTCGTGGAGCCCCGGCGTCCCGGCGACGCCCCCGTCTCGGTCGCCTCGGCCGAGCTGGCCGCCCGCGAGCTCGGCTGGACCGCCCGGCGCGGGGTGCGGGAGATGATCGAGTCGGCGTGGGCCGGCTGGCGGCTGCACCACGGCCAGTGAACTGAGGGTGCCCTGACCTGCGATTCGTTTACGCAGGTCAGGGCACATGACAACGGTGTTCAGTGCCGCGTTGCCGGATACCCCCCACCCGTAGTTCACTGTGAAGCCGGGCGGAGATCACAGGAGGCGGCTTCCATGGGGGCTGGGCACGATCACGGGCACGCGCACTCGCATGCGCCGGCCGGCGGTACGGCGACCGCGGCGTACCGCGGCAGGCTGCGGGTGGCGTTGTCGATCACGCTCACCGTCATGGTGGTCGAGATCGTCGGCGGCATTCTCGCGGACTCGCTCGCGTTGGTCGCGGACGCGGCGCACATGGCGACGGACGCGCTGGGCCTGGGCATGGCGCTGATGGCGATCCACTTCGCGAGCCTCCCGCCGAGCGGGACGCGCACCTTCGGGTACGCCCGCGCGGAGATCCTCGCCGCGCTCGCCAACTGTCTGCTGCTGTTCTGTGTCGGCGGCTATGTCCTGTACGAGGCCATCCAGCGGTTCCTCACCCCGGCCGGCACCGAGGGCGGACTGACCATCGTGTTCGGTGCGATCGGTCTGGTCGCCAACATGATCTCGCTGTCCCTGCTGATGCGGGGACAGAAGGACAGTCTGAACGTCCGCGGCGCGTTCCTGGAGGTCGCGGCGGACGCCCTCGGCTCGCTCGCGGTGATCATCTCGGCGGTGGTGATCCTCACCACGGGCTGGCAGGCCGCCGACCCGATCGCCTCGCTCGTCATCGGCCTGATGATCGTGCCCCGCACCTGGAAGCTGCTGCGCGAGACCCTCGACGTACTCCTGGAGGCGGCGCCGAAGAACGTCGACATGAACGACGTACGGTCGCACATCCTGGCCCTGGACGGCGTCGAGGACGTCCATGACCTGCACGCCTGGACCATCACCTCCGGGATGCCGGTGCTGTCCGCGCACGTGGTGGTGCGCTCCGACGTCCTGAACGCGATCGGTCACGAGAAGATGCTCCACGAGCTCCAGGGCTGCCTGGGCGACCACTTCGACGTGGAGCACTGCACCTTCCAGCTGGAGCCGGGCGGGCACGCGGAGCACGAGGCCCGGCTGTGCCACTGAGGCTCCGGTCCGGGGTCCGGTAAGTCCGGCAGGGGACGGAATGCAGCGATCCGGTGCACGGTGGCGTCCTCGACCTCACAGCGCGCCCCGGACGGTTCCCCGTCCGCCGCGCCGGGCACGATCAACGGCCGGGAGTGTCGTGTCCGTACGGCACACTTGGGGCGCGTAAGACCGATGCGAAGGATGGGTATGCCGATCACACCTGCCACCGCGACGCACAGTTCGTCGAACGGCACCGCTGACCCGATTCTGCTGGAACTGGTCGACGAGGACGGCGTCACGATCGGCACCGCGGAGAAGCTCGCCGCCCATCAACCACCCGGGCAACTGCACCGCGCCTTCTCCGTGTTCCTCTTCGACGAGCAGGGCCGTCTGCTGCTCCAGCAGCGGGCGCTGGGCAAGTACCACTCCCCCGGTGTGTGGTCCAACACCTGCTGCGGCCACCCCTACCCGGGCGAGGCACCCTTCGCGGCGGCGGCCCGGCGGACGTACGAGGAGCTGGGCGCGTCCCCGTCGCTCCTCGCGGAGGCGGGGACCGTGCGCTACAACCACCCGGACCCGGAGTCGGGCCTGGTGGAGCAGGAGTACAACCACCTCTTCGTCGGGATGCTCCAGGCGCCGCTGCGGCCGGACGCGGAGGAGGTCGGCGCGACGGCCTTCGTGACCCCGGCCGAACTCGCCGAGCGACACGCACGCGACACCTTCTCGTCCTGGTTCATGACGGTCCTGGACGCGGCCCGCCCCGCGGTCCGCGAACTGACCGGCCCCAGCGCCGGCTGGTAGCGAGACCTA
>JABFXD010000606.1 GCA_013361925.1 Streptomyces sp.
GAGCGACGAGGAGGCGGTACGGATCTCGCGCGCCGAGCTGGACGAGCGGTTCGGCGGCAGCCCGGACGTCGCGGCGGTCGCCGAGGCCGTGGAACTCGGCGTGTTGGAGCCGGTGCCCGGCGACGAGGACGCCTTCCTCGTGCCGAGCCCTCAAGAGCTGGCGGTCGCCGTGGAGTTGCATGCCGCGGGGGTTCCGCTGTCCGCGATCTCCGCTCATCTAAGGGAGTTGAGGGGCCAGGTCGAGCACATCGCCGCCCGTTTCCTGGAGTTCACCACGGAGCATGTCTTCGCGCGCTACCTCGACGGGCCGCACCGTCCGACGGACGCGGAAGCGGCCGAGGCAGCCACGCTCGTACGCCGGCTCAGGCCGCTCGCGCAGCAGACGGTGGACGCGGAACTCGCGCGGGCTATGCGGTTGTTGGCGGTACGGCATCTGAGGCAGCACCTCGGTACGGACGAGGGGGCGACGCAGCCGTCCGGGGCACGGTCCGTGACACTCCCTGAGGAGACAATGCGGGCTGTGGAGGGGCTGGTTGGCGTGGAGCGGGTGGCGGAGTTCGTGGCGCTGGCAGCTGAACGGGAGGTGCGTGCAAGGGCGTTGGACGCGCTCACGTCAAGGGGTGGGCCCCCCAGCGATCTTGGCGAAGAGGGCTGACACTGCCGGGAGTTGTCCACAGAACCGCCAACTAGCCTGTGGATAACTAGACTTGGTTGTGGACCAAACATCCGAGGCAAAATCATTCGCGTGATTCACGTCTCGCCCGTCACGCTGAGGGACATGGACGAACGACGCACCGTGAAGGTGTCGAAGTACCTCTCGAAGCATCTGCGCCATCAGCCGGAGCGCATCGGGCTCACGCTCGACGAGGCCGGCTGGGTCGAGATCGACACGCTGATCGCCGCGGCGGCGGCGCACGGGTTCCGCTTCACCCGGGAAGAGATGGACCACGTGGTCGCCGCCAACGACAAGAAGCGCTTCGCCGTCGAAGGCACCCGCATCCGCGCCAGCCAGGGCCACAGCATCGACGTGGACCTCGGCCTGCCTCCGGCGACGCCACCGCCGTACCTCTACCACGGCACCGTGGCCCGCAGCCTGGACGCGATCCGCGCCGAGGGCCTGCGGCCCATGAACCGGCATGCCGTGCACCTCTCGGCGGACCGCGAGACCGCGACCCGGGTGGGCGCCCGCCGTGGCCGCCCCGTCGTCCTCTCGGTGGACGCCGGCGCCATGGACCGCGACGGCCATGTCTTCCACGTCAGCGCGAACGGCGTCTGGCTGACCGAGGCCGTACCGCCGCGGTATCTGCGCTTCCCCGAGTCGCACTGACCCCGTCCGCTCGCCGTCGCGAAGGCAGGACCGGCATGATCGGCGCCATGGACCACCTCCCCACCACCGAGGCCGCCGTCACCGCCCTTCGCGCACTCGCCGCCGAGTACGCCCTCGCGATCGAGGTGACCCATGACATCGGCGCCGACCAGACCTCGCGCCGCACGGCCGCGGGCGTCGGCGTCACCGCGGACCCCGACGGCTCCCTGCCCCACGAGGCCTACGTCGAGCTCGGCGGCCGGCCCCGGGTGGATGTGCGGCTCTACGCGGACGACGACGCGCTGATCACCGTCGACGGCATCGAATGCCCCGACATCGCCCGCGACGACGTCCCCGCCTTCCTGCGTTCCGTCTACGAGGGCCACGCCTGGGTCAAGACACGCCGCTTCCCGCCGGGCAACTTCCTGATGGTGCCGCTGCCCGGCGACCGGGTCCACAAGGAGTTCATCCTGGTCGGCCTGAGCCCGTGGCTGAGCGGCCGGGCACGCTGACCGAGAAGCGGTGAGACCGTGACCGTGGGTCACTGTTTCACGTGAAACCCGCCCGGCCGCATACGCTCGAAACATGAGTCTGCGTCTGAGCACCGTGATCCTCCCGTACCGCCGCTGGTCGGAAGGGGGCCGTGGGGCATGGCAGCGGGCGGAGCAGCTCGGCTTCCACACCGGGTACACCTACGACCACCTGTCCTGGCGGACCTTCCGCGACGGCCCGTGGTTCGGTGCCGTGCCGACGCTGACCGCCGCCGCGGCCGTCACCGACCGGCTGCGTCTGGGCACGCTGGTGACCTCGCCGAACTTCCGGCACCCGGTGACCCTCGCCAAGGAGCTCATCTCCCTGGACGACATCTCCGGCGGTCGCCTCACGCTCGGCATCGGCGCGGGCGGCACCGGCTTCGACGCCACCGTCCTCGGCCAGGAGCCGTGGACGCCACGCGAGCGTGCCGACCGGCTGGCGGAGTTCGTGCCGCTGCTGGACCGGCTGCTCACGGAAGACTCGGTGTCGTACAAGGGCGACTTCTACTCGGCGCACGAGGCCCGCAACATCCCGGGCTGTGTGCAGCGGCCCCGGCTGCCCTTCGCGGTCGCCGCCACCGGCCCGCGCGGGCTGCGGCTCGCCGCGCGGTACGGACAGGCGTGGGTGACCACCGGCGACCCCAAGCTGTACGAGAACGGCACTCCTGAACAGTCGATTCAAGCCATTCGCGGACAGGTCGAGAAGCTGGCCGACGCGTGCGCCGAAATCGGGCGGGACACGAAGGAACTCGACAAGATCCTGCTCACCGGATTCACCCCGGACCGGGCCCGTCCGCTGGAGTCCCTCGACGCGTTCGTGGACTTCGCGGGGCGCCACCGGGAACTGGGCTTCACCGAGATCGTGATCCACTGGCCCATCCCCGACTCGGACTTCGCCGCCGACGAGAAGGTCTTCGAGCAGATCGCCATGGAGGCCCCGGCGCAGCTGCGCTGAGACCACGGTGGGTGAGGGGGCAGGTGGGAGGCTGTAATCACTCACCTGTGCGGGCTCCTGCACGACCGTGCGGGCATATGCGGGAGAATGGCCGGGTGACTTCAGCGACTCGACAGCCCGAGACCCCGGCCGCCGCCGTCCCGCCGCGCCTGATAGCCACCGACCTCGACGGCACCCTGCTGCGCGACGACAAGTCCGTCTCCCCGCGGACGGTCGCGGCCCTCGCCGCCGCCGAGGAGGCGGGCATCGAGGTCTTCTTCGTCACCGGCCGGCCCGCCCGCTGGATGAACGTCGTCAGCGACCACGTCCACGGCCACGGCCTCGCCATCTGCGGAAACGGCGCCGCGGTCGTCGATCTGCACGGTGGCCCCGACGCCCACCGGTTCGTGAAGGTGCGCGAGCTGGCCAGGGAGAACGCGCTGGACGCCGTACGCCTGCTGCGGGACGCGGCGCCCGGCACGGTGTACGCGGTGGAGCAGACGTACGGCTTCCACCAGGAGCCGGACTATCCGAAGCTGCACATGGAGATCCCGGACGAGCTCCAGCCCGCCGAGAAGCTGCTGGCGGCGGGCGGGCCCGGCGCCGGTGAGCCGGTCCTGAAGATCCTCGCGTTCCATCCCACGCTCGACCCGGACGCCTTCCTCACCCTGGCCCGTCTCGCGATCGGTGACATCGCCAACGTCACGCGCTCCAGCCCCAGCGCACTGCTGGAGATCAGCGGACCGGGCGTCTCCAAGGCCAGCACGCTCGCCCTGTGCTGTGCCGAGCGCGGCATCTCGCACGAGGAGGTCGTCGCCTTCGGCGACATGCCCAACGACGTCGAGATGCTGACCTGGGCGGGCCGGTCGTACGCGATGGGCAACGCGCACCCCGACGTGCTCGCCGCGGCCTCCGGCCGGACGGTCGACAACAACGAGGACGGCGTGGCGGTGGTCATCGAGCAGCTGGTGGCCCAGCGCGAAAGCCTGTCCTAGCCGAGGGGCACGCCCCGTGCCGCCAGCCACGGCACCGGGTCCACGCCCGAGCCCAGTTCCGGGGTGACCCGCACCTCGAAGTGCAGGTGCGGGCCGGTGGAGTTGCCGGTGGTGCCGGACTGGCCGATCCACTGCCCCGGCGCCACCCGGTCGCCCTGGTCGACGGTGACGGCGGCGAGATGGGCGTACTGCGTGTAGTAGCCGCCCGGGTGCTCGATCACGATCTCGATACCGAAGGCTCCCCCGCAGGACACCCGCACCACGCGTCCCGCGCCGACCGCCCGCACGGGCGTGCCGATCGGCACCGCGAAGTCCTGCCCGGTGTGCCGGTTGGCCCACCGTGAACCGCCGCTGCCGAAGCCCGCGGACAGCTCGTACGTCTCCACCGGCGCGACCCACGCGCCCGTGACCTGCACCGCCGGCTGGTCCAGCCGGACGGCACCCCGACACGCACCCGCCGCGACCGACGCGTCCGCCTGGCCCTGCAACTGCCCACGCGCCTCTTCGAGCCGCTGCTCGATGCCCCGCTTCAGCCCGGCGAGTTCGACGTTCCGCTTCTCCAGCGACTGCCACGCCGCCGCGGCCTTCGCCTCGTCCGCCGCGAGCTTCGCCTCGGCCCGCCGGCTCTTCTCGATGGCGTTGTTCACGGCCAGGTTCGTCTGGGAGAACACCTGCTGACCGCGCATCAGCTGATCCGGACTGCCGGCGAGGATGATCTGCGCGGTGAGCGGAAGGTCGCCGCCGTTGCGGTACTGGGCGCGCGCGATCCGGCCCAGGTCCTCGTGCAGGACGGAGATGTCCCTGCGCTCCCGGTCGAGCAGCCCCTCCAACCGCTGTGCCGTCGCCCGCTGCGCCTCCGCCTCCAGCCGCCCCGCCTCGTACTGCTGGGTCGCCCGCGCCGCGTCCTCGTACAGCCGCACCACCTGCGCGTTGATCCCCGGGTCCGCGCCACTGTCGTCGCTCGCCTTCCTCTCCGTGGCGTCGGTCGGACGGGCTGCCAGCACGGCCAGCGCGCACAGCAGCGCCGGGACGAGCAGGGGATGACGGCGGGACGGTCGCATGCCAGCGATCCTGACCCGTCCCGCGCGGGCGGTCCTGTTGAAGTCGTACGGCCGGGGGACAGCGGAGCTCGGACGGGTCGGTCGTACGACTGAACGGACGCCGTGGGGATGCGGGATGACGGAACGTCATGCCGCCCCACTGCTCTCACTGCTCCAGCGGCGCCTCCCACACCACCGTCGTGCCGCTCCCGTCCTCCCCGATGCCCGGCCCGTACCGGCTGGCCCCGCCGAGGGACTCGGCACGCCGCCTGAGGTTCTTCAGGCCGCTGCGCCGGCCGCCGTCCGGGATGCCGACACCGTCGTCCGCGACGGTCAGGCGGACGCCCTCGCGCCCGTCCGGCAGGGTCACCGTGGCGTCGACGACGACGTCCATGCGTGCCGCGTGGGCGTGCCGGAAGGCGTTGGAGAGGGTCTCGCGCAGGGCCGCGATGAGGTTCTTGCCGGTGAGGTCGCCGACC
>JABFXD010000082.1 GCA_013361925.1 Streptomyces sp.
CGTCCGCGAGGCGGTCCAGGGCCGCCGCGCCGCCCGCCGCGAGGCAGCCGGCCGCGAGGCCGAGAGCGAGGTGCATACCGGCCGCTCCCGCCGGCACCGGTTCCTGCGCACCGCATGAGCGCCGGGGGGAGGGAGGACGGCCGTACGCCGGCCACGGACACGGCCGTCCTCCCCGCAGCCGACGCACCACTGACAGCCAAAGCTCCACTGACAGCCAAAGCACCACCGGCCTCCGACGCCGTCCCGCACGCCGGGGCGGCGTCGGAGGGTGTTTCCGTGGGCGTTTCCGTGGGTGTTTCCGGCCACGGGCGGGGCGTCAAGATCGCGCCCTCGGCGAAAACCGGTGCCGCGCTGTCGGACCCGCGTGCGATGCTCGGGCCCGTGGAGACCAGGTCCGTCAGTCCCGTGTTCGTCGGTCGCTCCGACGAGCTCGACACCTTGAACGACGCGCTCGCCCGTGCCGCCGCGGGGGAGCCCCAGGCGTTGCTGATCGGCGGCGAGGCCGGGGTCGGCAAGACGCGCCTCGTCGAGGAGTTCGCGACCACCGCCTGCGGCCGGGGCGCCGTCGTCGCGCTCGGCGGCTGCGTGGAGATCGGCGCCGACGGACTGCCCTTCGCCCCCTTCTCCACCGCCCTGCGCGCCCTGCGCCGCGAACTGCCCGACGAACTCGCCGCCGCGGCCGCCGGGCAGGAGGAGGAACTGGCCCGGCTCCTGCCCGAACTGGGCGAGGCCCCCGCCGGACGCCATGACGAGCAGAGCATGGCCCGTCTCTTCGAACTCACCGCCCGCCTCCTGGAACGCGTCGCCGCCGACCGCACCGTCGTCGTCGCCCTCGAGGACCTCCACTGGGCCGACGCCTCCACCCGCCACCTCCTGGCCTACCTCTTCCGCACCCTGCGCACCGGCCGCCTCGTCGTCGTCGCCACCTATCGCGCCGACGACATCCACCGCCGCCACCCGCTGCGCCCCCTGCTCGCCGAACTCGACCGACTGCGCACCGTCCGTCGCCTCGAACTCGGCCGCTTCAACCGCACCGAGGTCGGCCGCCAGATCGCCGGCATCCTCGCCGCCGAACCCGACCCGGCGCAGGTCGACGAGATCTTCGAACGCTCCGACGGCAACGCCTTCTTCGTCGAGGAACTCGCCGTCGCCGCCCACGAGGGCTGCTGCACCGGCCTCACCGACTCCCTCCGCGACCTGCTCCTCGTACGGGTCGAAGGGCTGCCGGAGAGCGCCCAGCGGGTCTCCCGGATCGTCGCCGAGGGCGGTTCCACCGTCGAGTACCGGCTGATCGCCGCCGTCGCCCGGCTCGCCGAGGACGACCTCATCGAGGCCCTGCGCGCCGCCGTCAACGCCAACATCCTCAGCGCCGCCCCCGACGGCGACGGCTACCGCTTCCGGCACTCCCTGGTCCGCGAGGCGGTCAGCGACGACCTGCTGCCCGGCGAACGCTCCCGGCTCAACCGCCGCTACGCCGAGGCCCTGGAGGCCGACCCGACGCTGGTCGCGGCCGACGCCCGGGTCATGCGCCTGGCCAGCTACTGGTACCACGCCCATGACGCCGCCAAGGCCCTGCCCGCCGTCCTGGACGCCTCTGTCACCGCCCGCCGCCGGCACGCCTTCTCCGAGCAACTCCGGCTTCTGGAACGCGCGATGGAGCTGTGGGACACCGCCCCGGAGGACGTCAGGGCCGCACTGCGCCCCGTCGACTACACCGAGGCCTTCCCGCCCTGCGGCTGCAACCCGGCCACCACCCCGCTCCGCTACCTCGACCTGATGGCCGAGGCCGCCGTCGCCGGCCGGCTCGCCGGTGAACGGGAACGCGCCCTGAAGATCACCAAGCGGGCCCTGCACCTGCTGGAGGAAGAGGGCGACCCGGTGCGCGCCGCCTGGTTCTGGGTGATGCGCTCCCGGCTGGTGCAGGCGCTCGCCCGCGGCAACGGCTGGCAGGAGCTCGCCACCGCCCAGGACCTGGTCCGCGGCCTGCCGCCCTCCGAGGTGCACGCCGACGTCCTCGCCCATGTCGCCAACTGGTCCATGGTGCACGTCCCCGGCCCCGACGCCTTCACCGCCGCCGAACGCGCCGTGGAGTACGCGCGCATGGTCGGCGCCCGCGAGACCGAGATGAGCGCCCGGCTCACCCTCGGCAGCCTCATCGTGCACTCCGGCGACCTCGAAGCCGGCCTGAAGGAGATGTTCGAGGTCAGACGGCAGACCACCGAGAACGGCATGACCGCCATCGCCGCCCGCGTCTACGTCAATCTGCCCGACGCCCTGGAGGCCGTCGGACGCTCCGTCGAAGCCGTGCCCATCCTGGAGGAAGGTGTCGCCCACACCCGGAAGTTCGGCCTCCTCGACAGCGAGGCCTGGGTCTGGGGCAACCTCGCCGAGTCCCTCTTCAGCCTCGGCCGCTGGGACGAGGCCGCCACAGCAGCCGGCAAGTCGGAACACGTCGGCCAGAGCGCGAAATCCCGCGGCTTCCGCGCCACCCTCCGCGCCGAACTCGCCCTCGCCCGCGGCGACCTGGCCGAGTGCGGCAGCCAACTCGCCGCGGCCCGCGGTCACTTCGGCACCCATGACCGCGCACCCCAGCACGAGATGCCCCTCGCCCGCATCTCCATCGGCCTCACCGCGGGCGAAGGCCGCCTCCTGGACGCCCGCGCCGCACTCCAAAGCGCCCTGGACGAGGGCTTCCCGCCCGACACCCAGCGCTACGGCTGGCCGCTGCTGCTGACCGCCGCCGCGGCGGAGGCCGACGCGCTCGGACTGCCCGCCACCGACGCCGGCCGTGCCGAGATCCTCCAGGGCATCCGCGAGGCCGCCAAGACCCTGACCACCAACGCGCCCGTCTGGCACGCCCACGAACACTGGGTCCGCGCCGAACTGCTGCGCGCCGAGGGGTACAGCGACCCCGACGACTGGGCCGCGGTCACCGCCGCTTTCGAAACCCTGGACCGCCCCTACGACCTCGCCCGCGTCCGCCACCGCCTCGCCGAGGCCCTCCTCACCGTCGGTGGCGAGGACGAGCGCGACCGCGCCACGGAGCTGCTCCGCCTCGCCCACGCCGTCGCCGACCACCTCGGCGCCCGCCCGCTAGCCGACGCCGTCACCCGGCTCGCCCAGCGCGCCCGCCTCGGCCTCGCCCATGTCCCGAAGCAGGCCCCTGCCCCCGCCGACCAGGCCGAGGCCCTCGGCCTCACCGGCCGGGAACGCGATGTGCTGCGCCTGGTCTCCGCCGGACGCACCAACCGTCAGATCGCCGAGGAACTGTTCATCTCCCCGAAGACGGCCAGCGTCCATGTGTCGAACATCCTCGCCAAGCTCGGTGTCTCGGGGCGTGGCGAGGCGGCGGCGGTGGCCCATCGGCTGGGGCTGTTCCCCGCCGAGCAGCTCTCGAGCCGGACGGCGGGGTGACGTTTTACGCTGGAAGTGACCGGCCTAGGGAGGTCCCGTGTTCAACCCCTTCGAGGAACTGTTCGCACCCGGTCGAAAACACACCCGGGACGAACAGAACCGACTGGAACTGACGCGGGTCGACGTGGGTGACGGCGACCCCGGACACGGGCCGATAGATCTCTCGTCGGGAAAGGTCGTCGTACGCCGCCCGGAGCCGGACGAGACAGAGGACGGGACGCAGGACGAGACGCAGGACAAGCCTTCTGCGTAGGCAATCGGTCAGCTCACCTGGATCTCCAGAATCCGGTCGTCCCCGTCCTTCGGGTTCCCCCGTCCGTCCGTGTTGCTGGTGACCAGCCACAGCTTGGCGCCGCCTGCCGACACCACCGTGCGCAGCCGGCCGTACTCGCCCTTCAGGAAGGGCTGGGGGTCGGCGGAGGTCTCCGTGCCCTTCAGCGGGATGCGCCACAGACGCTGGCCCTTGAGACCCGCCATCCATATCGAGCCCTCGGCGTAGGCGATGCCGCTGGGGGAGGCGTCGTCCGTGGCCCACTGGGCTATCGGGTTGTGGAAGCCGGACTCGTCCGACGTGCCCTCGGCCTCGGGCCAGCCGTAGTTGTCGCCCGGCTTGATCGCGTTCAGCTCGTCCCAGGTGTCCTGGCCGAACTCCGAGGCGAACAGCCGCTGCTCGGGGTCCCAGGCGAGGCCCTGCACATTGCGGTGGCCGTAGGAGTACACGGGGGAGTCGGGGAACGGGTTGCCCGGAGCGGGTTCGCCCTCCGGGGTGAGGCGCAGGATCTTGCCGCCGAGGGACTTCTTGTCCTGGGAGAGGCCGGTGTCGCCGCTCTCGCCCGTGCCCGCGTAGAGCATCTTGTCGGGGCCGAAGGCGATCCGGCCGCCATTGTGGATGAAGCCCTTGGGGATGCCCTTGAAGACCGTGTCCGGTGCGCCCAGCTGCTCACCGGACGGCTTCTTCTCCTCGTACAGCATGCGGACGACGCGGTTGTCGGAAGCCGAGCTGAAGTAGGCGTACACCATGTGGTCCGAGGCGTAGTCGGGGGAGAGGGCCAGGCCCAGGAGGCCGCCCTCGCCGGCCGGGGAGACCCCCGGGACCTCGCCCAGCTCCGTCTTCCTGCCCGTCTCCGTGTCGACCCGGGTGATGGTGCCCTTGTCCCGGGAGGAGACGAGCAGATCGCCGTCGGGCAGCGGGGCCAGGCCCCAGGGGGTGTCCAGGCCGGTGGCGACCGTGCGCAGGACCTTCACCGAGCCCTTCGCCGGGGGTGTCTCCTCGGCGGCCTGCCGGCTGGGGGAGGACACGGACCTCGACGTCGTACCGCTCGGAGTCGCACTGCCGTCGGCGGAGCCCTCACCGTCGTCCGAGGAGCAGCCGGCCGCCAGCAGGAGCGTGGTCGCGGCCAACACGGCCGTCACAACTCGACGTTGCACGATCTGGTCCCTTCGACGCGGCGGGTTCTCCTTTTCATACACCGCTCGCGCCCCGCGGGTTCCCGATCTCCACGAGCCGATGCGAGCGGCCTGCGGGAAAGCGAGCGAAAGCTGCGCGAAAGCGCCTCACACACCAAGGATCTCAGCTCCGGCCGCCTGGGACCTCAGTCCCACGACCCCAGCGCCCCCGGCAGCTCCCGCACCTCCGCCAGGTCCTGTGCGGAGAGGCGCAGCCCCGCCGCCCCGGCGTTCTCCCGCGCCCACCGCTCCTGTTTGGTGCCCGGTACCGGCACCACGTGCCTGCCCTGGGCCAGCACCCACGCCAGCGCCACCTGCGCCGGGGTCACCTCCTCGCCGTGCCGGGACGCCAAACGCCGCAGGCCCGCGATGATCGGCTGGTTGGCGGCCATCATCTCGGCCGTGAAGCGGGGGTGG
>JABFXD010000833.1 GCA_013361925.1 Streptomyces sp.
GACGGATTCGCGCAGGAACTCGCGCGCCCCATGCCGCGCCCCCCGCAACCGTCCGCGCGCCGGGGCACCCGGTTCCACGCCTGGGTGGAAGCCCGCTTCGAAGAGCTGACGCTGCCCATGCTCGACCCGGAGGAGCTGCCCGGCAGCGAGGCCGACATCGCCGACGAACGCGACCTTGAGGCCCTCAAGGAGGCCTTCGAACGCACCGAGTACGCCCACCGCACGCCGTACCGCGTGGAGGCACCGTTCCAGCTCGCCATCGCGGGCCGGGTGGTCCGGGGGCGCATCGACGCGGTCTACCGGCAGGACGACGGCGGGACGACGTCGTACGAGATCGTCGACTGGAAGACCAGCCGCGACGGTACGTCCGACCCCCTGCAACTCGCCCTCTACCGGCTCGGCTGGGCCGAGCAGCAGGGAGTGCCGCCGGAGTCGGTCACGGCCGCGTTCGTGTTCGTGCGCACCGGCGAGGTCGTACGGCCGGACGGTCTGCCCGGGCGCAGAACACTGGAGCGATTGCTTCTGGAGGGCTCCTCCGCGCAAGCAAACTGTGAGGAACCGCCCACCGAGGATGTCGGTGCGGGCCGATAGGCTCGTGACCATGAGCCTGACCCCGGACAGCGCCGTCCGTACGTACATCGAGCAGCACCGCACCGCCTTCCTCGACGACCTCGCCGAGTGGCTGCGCATCCCCTCCGTGTCGGCCCAGCCCGACCACGCGCCCGACGTACGCCGCAGCGCCGACTGGCTCGCCGCCAAACTCACCGAGACCGGCTTCCCGACCACCGAGGTCTGGCCGACCCCGGGCGCCCCCGCCGTCTTCGCGGAGTGGCCCTCCGACGTCCCCGGCGCACCCACGGTCCTGGTCTACGGCCACCACGACGTACAGCCCGCCGCCCTCGCGGACGGCTGGGACAGCGAGCCCTTCGAACCCGTCGTCCGCGACAACCGCCTCTACGCGCGCGGGGCGGCCGACGACAAGGGCCAGGTGTTCTTCCACACACTCGGCGTCCGCGCCCACCTCGCCGCCACCGGCCGCACGGCCCCCGCCGTCAACCTCAAGCTGCTCATCGAGGGCGAGGAGGAGTCCGGTTCGCCGCACTTCCGCGCCCTCGTCGAGGAGCACGCGGAGCGCCTCGCCGCCGACGCCGTGATCGTCTCCGACACCGGCATGTGGTCCGAGGACACCCCCACCGTCTGCACCGGCATGCGGGGCCTCGCCGAGTGCGAGATCCAGCTGTACGGCCCCGACCAGGACATCCACTCCGGATCCTTCGGCGGTGCCGTGCCCAACCCGGCGACCGCCGTGGCCCGCCTGGTCGCCGCGCTGCACGACGAGCACGCACGCGTGGCCGTCCCCGGCTTCTACGACGGCATCGTCGAACTGACCGACCGCGAGCGCGCCCTCCTCGCCGAGCTGCCCTTCGACGAGGAGCAGTGGCTGCGCACCGCCAAGTCGTACGCCACCCAGGGCGAGGCGGGGCACACGACCCTGGAGCGCATCTGGGCCCGCCCCACCGCCGAGGTCAACGGCATCGGCGGCGGCTACCAGGGAGCCGGCAGCAAGACCGTCATCCCGTCCTCCGCCATGGTGAAGCTGTCCTTCCGGCTCGTCGCCGGACAGGAACCCGACCACGTCGAGAAGGTCGTCCGCGCGTGGGCCGCCGCCCAGGTGCCCGCCGGGATCCGCTGCGAGATCACGTTCAGCGGCGGCACGCGCCCGTGTCTGACCCCGCTGGACCACCCGGCCCTTGAGTCCGTCGTCCGCGCGATGGGCCGCGCCTTCGAGAAGCCCGTCCGCTTCACCCGCGAGGGAGGGTCGGGTCCGGCGGCCGACCTCCAGGAGGTCCTGGGCGCCCCCGTGCTCTTCCTCGGCATCTCCGTCCCGTCCGACGGCTGGCACGCGCCCAACGAGAAGGTCGAACTGGATCTCCTCCTCAAGGGCGTCGAGACCACCGCGTACCTGTGGGGCGACCTGGCGGAGCACTGGCGCCATGAGCCCTGAACCCCGCCCGTCCCGCCGAACCGCCCGCCGAAACAATCCGTTCCACCGGGGGAGTTGGAAGCACCCGTGACCACCTGGACCGACCACACCGCCGACCGACCCATCTCGCTCACCGCCCCCAGCGGCATCGACCGGGCCGCCCACCACCGGCTCGACGAGGCCTGGCTCGCGGCGGCCTGGAGCCACCCCACGACCCGTTGCTTCGTGGTCTCCGGCGGTCAGGTCCTCATCGACGAGACGGCCGAGGGCCGCACCGAACTCGTCATGACGCCCGCCTTCGAGGCTCCGCTCACCGAGGCCCACCGCTACTTCCTCGGCATCGACGAGGACGGCGTCAGCTACTTCGCCCTCCAGAAGGACACCCTGCCCGGCCGTATCGACCAGTCGGCCCGTCCGGCGGGCCTGCGGGAGGCGGGCCTGCTGCTGTCGCCGCGCGAGGCGGGCCTCATGGTCCACGCCGTCGGTCTGGAGAACTGGCAGCGCACCCACCGCTTCTGCTCCCGCTGCGGCGAGCGCACCGTCATCGCCGCCGCCGGGCACATCCGCCGCTGCCAGGCCTGCGGCGCCGAGCACTACCCGCGCACCGACCCCGCCGTGATCATGGCCGTCACCGACGAGGACGACCGCATCCTGCTCGGCCGCCAGGTCCACTGGCCCGAGGGCCGCTTCTCGACGCTCGCCGGCTTCGTCGAGCCCGGCGAGTCCATCGAGCAGGCGGTGCGCCGGGAGGTCTTCGAGGAGGCCGGCGTCTCCGTCGGCCAGGTCGAGTACGTCGCCAGCCAGCCCTGGCCGTTCCCGTCCAGCCTCATGCTCGGCTTCCTGGCCCGCGCCACCTCCACCGAGATCAACGTCGATGGCGACGAGATCAGCGAGGCCCGCTGGTTCTCCCGCGACGAACTGGGCGCCGCCTTCGACTCCGGCGAGGTCCTGCCGCCGTACGGCATCTCGATCGCGGCCCGGCTGATCGAGCTCTGGTACGGCAAGCCGCTGCCGACGCGCAGCGTCTGAGCATGCGAAGGGGCCGCTCCCAGCAAAGGGGAGCGGCCCCGGAGCGCCGTACGTCCGCTCAGGCGGCGATCTTCTGCTTCACCTGGGCCAGCGACGGGTTCGTGAGCGTCGAACCATCGGCGAACAGCACGGTCGGAACCGTCTGGTTTCCGCCATTCGCCTTCTCCACGAACGCGGCGGACGCCGGGTCCTGCTCGATGTTGATCTCGGTGTACGCGATGCCTTCGCGGTCCATCTGCTTCTTCAGCCGCTGGCAGTAACCGCACCACGTGGTGCTGTACATCGTCACAGTGCCCTGCATGTCTCGCGCGCTCCTCTGGTGGCTCGGGGGAAGAGGTCGTCCAGTGGGGGAAACGTACGCGAGCGGGTCACCATTCCCACCCGGGGTATCCCCGCACGTGACGCCTGCCGCATTAGTACGACTGCGAGCCCCTGCCTGTGGACAACCGGCACAGCCGTCTCCGCCGACCTGGCAGCATGGCGGTGTGACAGCAGCAACGCACTCCCCCCTCTTCCCGCAGGTACCGGACTCGGCCGACGCGGTGCTCGAAGGGCTCGACCCCGAGCAGCGCGAGGTGGCCACCGCCCTGCACGGCCCGGTGTGCGTGCTGGCCGGAGCCGGGACCGGCAAGACCCGGGCGATCACCCACCGCATCGCCTACGGGGTGCGCGCAGGCATCCTCCAGCCCTCCAGCGTGCTGGCCGTCACCTTCACCAACCGCGCCGCCGGCGAGATGCGCGGCCGGCTGCGCCAGCTCGGCGCGGCCGGGGTCCAGGCCCGTACGTTCCACTCGGCCGCCCTGCGTCAGCTCCAGTACTTCTGGCCGAAAGCCGTCGGTGGCTCCATGCCCCGGCTCGTCGACCGCAAGATCCAGCTCGTCGTCGACGCGGCCGCCGCCTGCCGCATCCGCCTCGACCGCGGCGAGCTGCGGGACGTCACCGCCGAGATCGAGTGGTCCAAGGTCACCCAGACCGTCCCCGGCGACTACGCCCTCGCCGCCGCCAAGGCCGGCCGTGAGGCTCCCCGCAACCCGGCCGAGATCGCCCAGCTCTACGCCGCCTACGAGGACCTCAAGCGGGACCGCGCGGTCATCGACTTCGAGGACGTCCTGCTGCTGACGGTGGCCGTCCTCCAGGACCGGCACGACATCGCCGACCAGGTCCGCGCCCAGTACCAGCACTTCGTCGTCGACGAGTACCAGGACGTCAGCCCCCTCCAGCAGCGGCTGCTGGAGCTCTGGCTCGGCGACCGCGACAGCCTGTGCGTGGTCGGCGACGCCAGCCAGACGATCTATTCGTTCACAGGAGCAACTCCCGACCATCTTCTCGACTTCCGCACCCGCCACCCCGGCGCCACCGTCGTCAAGCTGGTCCGCGACTACCGCTCCACCCCCCAGGTCGTCCATCTCGCCAACGGTCTGCTCTCCCAGGCCAGCGGTCGGGCCGCCGACCACCGTCTGGAGCTGGTCTCCCAGCGAGCCCCGGGCCCCGAGCCCGTCTACAGCGAGCACGCCGACGAGCCCGCCGAGGCCGAGGGCGCCGCCCGCCGCATCCGCGAACTGCTGGCCGCCGGCGTCCAGGCCGCCGAGATCGCCGTGCTGTTCCGTACGAACGCCCAGTCCGAGACCTACGAGCAGGCGCTCGCCGACGCCGGCATCCCCTACCAGCTGCGGGGTGCCGAGCGGTTCTTCGACCGCCCCGAAGTGCGCAGAGCCATCGTCAACCTGCGCGGCGCGGCCCGCTTCGGCGGCAACGACTCACGGCTGGACGACGCCCCCGACCTGCCCTCCCAGGTACGGGCCGTCCTCTCCGGCGAGGGCTGGACCGCGCAGCCCCCGGCGGGCTCCGGCGCGGTCAGGGAACGCTGGGAGTCGCTCGCCGCACTGGTGAACCTCGCCCAGGACTTCACCGCCGCCAGAGCCGACGCCACCCTCGCCGACCTGGTCGCCGAGCTCGACGAGCGGGCGAACGCCCAGCACGCCCCGACCGTCCAGGGCGTCACCCTCGCCTCCCTGCACTCGGCCAAGGGCCTGGAGTGGGACGTCGTCTTCCTGGTCGGCGTCGCCGAGGGCATGATGCCGATCACCTACGCAAAGACCGACGAGCAGATCGAGGAGGAGCGCCGCCTCCTCTACGTCGGTGTCACCCGCGCCCGCGAACACCTCCATGTCTCCTGGGCCCTCTCCCGCTCGCCCGGCGGTCGCCCCAACCGCCGCCCGAGCCGCTTCCTCGACGGACTGCGCCCCGGCTCGGCCACGGCCG
>JABFXD010000553.1 GCA_013361925.1 Streptomyces sp.
TCGGGGATGCGGCGGCCCGCCTCCCTGAGGGCCTGGCGGGCGCCGGCCGCGGTGACGTCGGAGGCGGCGAAGACCGCGTCCAGGTCGGGCCGGCGGGACAGCAACGCCGTCATCGCCCGGCTGCCGCCCTCCTCCGTGAAGTCACCCGCCTCGATCAGCGCCTCGTCCGAGCCGAGGCCCGCGTCCAGCAGGGCGTCGCGGTAGCCGTCGACACGGCGCTGGGCGCCGTACACGTCGAGGCGGCCGGTGATGTGGGCGATACGGCGGTGGCCGCGGGACAGCAGATGCTCGACCGCCTGGCGGGCGCCGCCGTAGTTGTCGGAGTCGACCGACGGCAGCGTCTCCAGCGCCGAGCGCGGGCCGCTGATCACCGCCGGGATCTCCAGCTGGGACAGCAGGTCGGGCAGCGGGTCGTCGGCGTGGACCGAGACCAGCAGCACGCCGTCGACCCGGTGGGCGGCGAGGTACTGGGCCAGCCGGCGGCGCTCCTTGTCGTTGCCCGCGAAGATCAGCAGCAACTGCATCTCGGTGTCGGACAGTTCCGCCGCGACGCCCTTCAGCATGTCCGAGAAGTACGGCTCCGCGAAGAACCGGGTCTCCGGCTCGGGGACGACGAGCGCGATCGCGTCCGTGCGGTTCGCCGCGAGGGCGCGGGCCGCCGTGTTCGGGACGTACCCCAGCTCCGCGACCGCCGCCTCCACCACGGCGCGCGTCGCGTCGCTGACCCGCGGCGAGCCGTTGATGACCCGGGAGACCGTGCCACGCCCCACGCCGGCGCGTGCGGCCACCTCTTCGAGGGTGGGCCGGCCACCGCTCCGAGCTCGCGCCCCGTGGCTTGCCATGTGGCTCCGCCTCCCGCCGTTCTCACCTACGTTGGCCTGGAATCTAACAGTCGTGATCGGACCGGGATCCAGCGACAACATCTCGTATCCGGTACGACGCGACCCGCCCACCGATTCCGCATCGGTTCCGCTTGCCGGAGCACTGTGCGTTCAGACTTGCACGCAACACTGGATACGGAAGTTCGCGAAGGCAACCTCGAACGCCCTCGCGGCCTCCTCGACGGGCCTCACACCAAGGAAGCCGTCCGCGTACCCGACAGATCGCATACGAACAGATCAGCCTCCCCCCTTCAGCGAAAGAAACATCTCGAAGCGATATCGCACTGTCCGTGCCCTTGACACCCCCGCCGAGACCGACGACTCTTCAACTCATCACTGGTGGGAGCGCTCCCACAGTACCTGACACATACACATCCCGCACGTTCCCCGCCCGAGCCGCCGCGAGAAACTAACGGGCCCAACACTGCAGTTGGCCGGGGGGTCGGCACGTCAGGGCAACAGGAGGACTCAATGCGAGCACGTACCCGAACCGCCCGTCGCAGGGTGGTCGTCCTCGCGGCCGTAGCGTCGCTGGGCGCCGGGCTGCTGGCCGGCTGTGCCGACGACGGCAACGACGACAGCAACGAGTCGTCGGGCGGTGGCGGCGGTAAGACCACGATCACCCTCGGCCTCTTCGGCACCGCCGGCTTCAAGGAGTCGGGCCTGTACAAGGAGTACGAGAAGCTCCACCCGAACATCCACATCGAGCAGACCGTCGTCGAGCGCAACGAGAACTACTACCCGGCGCTGCTGAACCACCTCACCACCAACAGTGGTCTCCAGGACATCCAGATGGTCGAGGTCGGCAACATCGCCGAGATCGTCCAGACCCAGTCCGCCAAGCTGCTCGACCTGTCGAAGTACGGCAAGGAGAGCGACTACCTGGGCTGGAAGTGGAAGCAGGCCACCACCTCCGGCGGCCAGACCGTCGCGCTCGGCACGGACGTCGGCCCGATGGCCATCTGCTACCGCAAGGACCTGTTCAAGGCGGCCGGTCTGCCGACCGACCGCGAGGAGGTCGGCAAGCTGTGGGCGGGCAGCTGGGACAAGTTCGTCGACGTCGGCAAGCAGTACCAGAAGAAGGCCAAGGGCACGACCTTCCTGGACTCCCCCGGCGGTCTGCTCCAGGCGATCGTCAGCAGTGAGGAGGAGCGCTTCTACGACGCCTCCGGCAAGGTCATCTACAAGACCAACCCGGCCGTGAAGTCCGCCTTCGACCTCACCGCCAAGGCCGCCGAGGCCGGACTGATCGGCAACCAGACGCAGTTCCAGCCCGCCTGGGACACGACGATCGCCAACAGCAAGTTCGCCGCGATGTCCTGCCCGCCGTGGATGCTCGGCTACATCAAGGGCAAGTCGAAGGCCGACGCCAAGGGCAAGTGGGACGTCGCCCAGGCGCCGAAGTCCGGTAACTGGGGCGGTTCCTTCCTGTCCGTGCCCAAGTCCGGCAAGAACACCGAGGAGGCCGCCAAGCTCGCCGCCTGGCTGACCGCCCCGGAGCAGCAGGCCAAGCTCTTCGCCGTCCAGGGCAGCTTCCCGAGCACCCCGGCCGCGTACGACTCGGACGCGGTGAAGAACGCCAAGAACGACATGACGGGTGACGCGCCGATCGGCACGATCTTCGCCGAGGCCGCCAAGAACATCCCCGTGCAGTCGATCGGTCCGAAGGACCAGATCATCCAGCAGGGTCTCACCGACAACGGCGTGATCCTCGTGACCCAGGGCAAGTCCGCCAAGGAAGCCTGGGAGACGGCCACCAAGACCATCGACAACAACCTGGACCAGTGACCCGTATGACCACTGGGCACGACACCGCCGCCGCGTCCCCCGTCAAGGGGGGCGCGGCCCCGGCCCGCCCGACGGCGGGACCTCCGGACGACGAGCGCCGCCGGGCGCGGCTTTCCCGCCGCTGGCAGCGGGACATGCGCTGGAGCCCGTACGCCTTCGTCTCGCCGTTCTTCCTGCTGTTCCTGGCG
Organism: Streptomyces sp.; assembly: GCA_013361925.1. Classification (GTDB taxonomy): domain Bacteria; phylum Actinomycetota; class Actinomycetes; order Streptomycetales; family Streptomycetaceae; genus Streptomyces. Next base: position 2,858 of record JABFXD010000553.1, read on the forward strand.
TTCGGCCTGTTCCCGCTGATCTACACCGGGTGGGCCTCGCTGCATCAGGTGGAGCTGACCGCGCCCACCGACATGCACTGGGTGGGCTTCCGGAACTACACACGGATCTTCGACGACGACTTCTTCTGGAACGCGGCGAAGAACACGCTGACCATCGGGATCATCGCGACGGTCCCGCAGCTGCTGATGGCGATGGGCCTCGCGCACATCCTCAACTACAAGCTGCGTGGCTCGACCTTCTACCGGGTCGCGATGCTCGCCCCGTACGCGACGTCGATCGCCGCCGCCTCGCTCGTCTTCGTCCTGCTGTTCGGCCGTGACTACGGCATGATCAACTGGGTCCTCGACCAGGTCGGCATCGGCAAGATCGACTGGCAGAACGACAAGTGGCCGTCGCAGATCGCGGTCTCCTCGATCGTCATCTGGCGGTGGACGGGGTACAACGCGCTGATCTACCTGGCCGCGATGCAGGCGATCCCGCAGGACCTGTACGAGTCCGCGGCGCTCGACGGCGCCAGCCGCTGGCAGCAGTTCTTCCATGTGACGCTGCCGTCGCTGCGGCCGACGATCCTGTTCACCGTGGTCGTCTCGACCATCGGCGCCTCCCAGCTCTTCGGTGAGCCGCTGCTGTTCGACGCGAACAAGGGTGCGTCCGGCGGCTCCACCCACCAGTTCCAGACGCTCGGCCTGTATCTGTACGAGCAGGGCTGGGTCAACCAGCACCTGGGCCGTGCCTCCGCGATCGCCTGGACGATGTTCCTGATCCTCATCGTGGTCGGAATCATCAACTACGTCATCTCGCGCCGGCTGCGCGCCAGTAGTTAGGAGAACCGGCCGTGACGACGACACTCACCAAACCGCCGGCCGACGAGGCGAAGCGTCCCCGGCGCCCCAAGTCGGCCCGTGCGGGCGGCACCCTGCACGCCGGTCCGATCGCGTATCTGATCCTGATCCTGTTCACCCTCGGCTCGCTGTTCCCGCTGGTGTGGACGGCGATCGCCGCCTCCCGCGACAACCAGCGGCTGGCGGAGAACCCGCCGCCGATGTGGTTCGGCGGGGGCCTGTTCGACAAGCTGGAGATCGCCTGGAACGACGCCAACCTGGGCGAGGCGTTCATCAACACCACGTTCGTGGCGGGCATCTCGGCCGTGACCATCGTCTTCCTGTCGACGATCGCCGGGTTCGCCTTCGCCAAGCTGCGGTTCAAGGGCCGCGGTGCCCTGATGCTGATCGTGATCGGCACCATGATGGTGCCGCCGCAGCTGAGCGTGATCCCGCTGTACATGATGGTCGCCAAGCTCGACTGGTCCGACCAGCTGCAGGCGGTGATCCTGCCCTCGCTGGTCAGCGCGTTCGGCGTGTTCTTCATGCGGCAGTACCTGCTCCAGGCGCTGCCCGACGAGATCATCGAGGCCGCCCGGGTGGACGGCGCGAACAGCTGGCGGGTCATCTGGCACGTGGTGTTCCCGGCCGCCCGCCCCGCGATGGCCGTGCTCGGCATGCTGATGTTCGTGCAGACCTGGAACGACTTCCTGTGGCCGTTCCTGGTGCTCACCCAGAACGGCAGCCCGACCGTGCAGGTCGCGGTCGCGGGCCTGGGCCGCGGCTACACGCCCGACCAGTCCCTGATCATGGCGGGCGCGCTGCTCGGCACGCTGCCGCTGCTGGTGGTCTTCGCGATCTTCGGCAAGCAGATCGTCGGCGGCATCATGCAGGGTGCCGTCAAGGGCTGACCTCCCGCTTTCCCGGGGGCCGGGTCACCGCCGCCTCGGCCCCTTCTCCTTCCCCCCATCTACCCGTCGGTCTCCACGACCTCCAATGGGAGCGCTTCCATGCCTGAACCCGCAACGCCGGCGACCCCGGTGACCTTTCCTCCCGCCTTCCTCTGGGGCGCCGCGACCTCCGCGTACCAGATCGAGGGGGCGGCGCGGGAGGACGGCCGTACGCCCTCGATCTGGGACACCTTCAGCCATACGCCCGGCAAGACCGCGGGCGGCGAGCACGGTGACATCGCTGTCGACCACTACCACCGCTACCGCGACGACGTGGCGATGATGGCGGACATCGGGCTGAACGCGTACCGCTTCTCGGTCTCCTGGTCCCGGGTGCAGCCGACCGGACGCGGCCCGGCGGTCCAGCGCGGCCTGGACTTCTACCGCAAGCTGGTCGACGAACTGCTGTCGAAGGGCATCAAGCCCGCCGTCACCCTCTACCACTGGGATCTGCCGCAGGAGCTGGAGGACGCGGGCGGCTGGCCGGAGCGGGACACGGCGTACCGGTTCGCGGAGTACGCGCAGATCGTCGGCGAGGCGCTGGGCGACCGGGTGGAGCAGTGGATCACCCTCAACGAGCCGTGGTGCAGCGCCTTCCTGGGCTACTCGTCCGGTGTCCACGCGCCCGGCCGCACCGACCCGGCGGCCTCCCTGAAGGCCGCGCACCACCTCAACCTGGCGCACGGGCTCGGCGCCTCGGCCCTGCGGGCGGCGATGCCGGCCCGCAACTCCGTCGCGGTGAGCCTCAACTCGTCCGTGGTCAGGCCGCTTTCGCAGGACCCCGCCGACCTGGCCGCGGTACGGAAGATCGACGACCTGGCCAACGGGATCTTCCACGGCCCGATCCTGCACGGGGCGTACCCGGAGTCGCTGTTCGCGGCGACGGAGCTGCTCACCGACTGGTCCTACGTCGAGGACGGCGACCTCGCGCTGATCAACCAGCCGTTGGACGCGCTGGGCCTCAACTACTACACGCCGACGCTGGTCTCGGCGGCCGACGCCGACCTGGCCGCGCCGCGCGCGGACGGCCACGGCTCCAGCGACCACTCCCCGTGGCCGGCCGCGGACGACGTCGCCTTCCACCAGACGCCGGGCGAGCGCACGGAGATGGGCTGGACGATCGACCCGACCGGTCTGCACGACCTGATCATGCGCTACACGCGCGAGGCCCCGGGTCTGCCGCTGTACGTGACGGAGAACGGCGCGGCCTACGACGACAAGCCCGACCCCGACGGCCGGGTCCACGACCCGGAGCGGATCGCCTACCTCCACGGCCATCTGCGCGCGGTCCGCCGGGCCATAGCGGAGGGCGCGGACGTCCGCGGTTACTTCCTGTGGTCCCTGATGGACAACTTCGAGTGGGCGTACGGCTACGAGAAGCGCTTCGGCGCGGTGTACGTCGACTACACGACCCTCGCCCGTACGCCGAAGTCGAGCGCCCTGTGGTACGGGCAGGCGGCACGGACGGGGACGCTTCCGCCGGTCACCGCGGAGATCTAGCCACCGGGATGGGGGAACGGGGAAAGGGGCGCGGCATCCGAGGGGGATGCCGCGCCCCGCTTTTCTCGTGGGGGGAAGGGCAGTTGTAGGTCAGTTGTAGGCCGCGAACGCCTTCGAGAACGCGTGCTCGTCCTGGACGATCGAGCTGCACGTGGCGTCGGCGTAGGTCTTGGCGCCGCCGGAGCACTGCTTGTCGCGGGTGGCGGACCACATGGAGAGCCAGCCGAGTCCCTTGGACTTCGCGAAGTTCACGAGCTGGGTGGCGTCCTCGACCTTGAAGATCTCGCTGGTGACGTCGTTGACACCGATCATGGGCGTCACGGCGACGGCCTTCCAGGCGGCGCTGTCGCTCAGCCCCAGCACGCTCTTGACCTGGGCCTGCGTGGCCGTCGCGGCCTGCTCGGCGTAGGTGCCCATGTCGCCGCTGTAGGCGGGGCCGTAGTCCATCGCCATGATGTTGACGGTGTCGATGCCGACGCCGTTGGACTTGGCGTTGGACAGGAGGTTCACGCCGTCCTGGGTCAGGCCCTCGGGCATGACGGGGAGGGTGAAGGAGACGTCCAGGTCCGGGTGCTGGGCCTGGAGCTTGGCTATCGCCTTGGCGCGGTTGGTGTTCGCCGTGGTGTTGGGCAGCGCGCCGCCCTCGACGTCGAAGTCGACCTTGGTGAGGTCGTAGGCGTCCACGACCTTGCCGTACGCCGTCGCCAGCGCGTCCGCCGAGGAGCAGGTCGTGGCCAGTTCGCTGCCCGCCGCGCCGCCGAAGGAGACGCGGACGTCGCCGCCCTTGGCGCGCAGGGCGCCGATCTGTGCGGCGACCGCGTCGCTCGCGAGGTCCGTGACGCCACCCCACTTGGGGGTGCAGCCGCCGCCGTCGGTGACGAAGGCGAGGTTGTAGTCCTTCACGCCGGTGGCGGTGGCGCTCGCGACCAGGTCGAAGGCCGGGTAGAGGGAGGTGTCGACGTAGGGGGCGAAGCCGGCGCTGGTGGTGGTTCCCGTGCCGGTGCTCTGCGAGGGGCTGGCCGTGGCGGTCGGGGTGGGGGTGGGGGTTGCCGTGGCGGTGGGCTTGCCGGTCGCCGTCGGGGAGGGGGAGGCCGTCGCGGTCTCCGTGGGGCGGCCGGTCGGCTCCGGGGTGGCGGTGGCGTCCGTGGAGCAGGTGGTGCCGTCGATGCGACAGCCGGTCGGGGCGCCGGTGCCGTTGACGACGAAGCCGACGGTGACGGACTCGCCGGCGGCCAGGCCGTCGGTGTCCCACTTGGCCGAGGTCACGGTGATGTGCGCTCCGCTCACGCTCGACTCGGCGTTCCACAGCGAGCTCAGCTTGGCGCCCGAGGGCAGGTCGAACTCCAGCTTCCAGTCCGTCTTGGCCGCACCGCTGTTGTTCGTCACCACGTACTGGGCGGTGTAACCCGTCGACCAGTCACTGGTCTTGGTGTACGCGGCGCCGATCCCGGCGGCCTGGGCGGTGCCGGTGAGCAGGATCGCGCCGCCACCGACCACGGCCGCGGCGACGGCCCCGGCGATCACCTTGTTTCTGCCGCTCACCTTGCGCCGGTGCGTGCTCATGGCGTGCCTGCCTTCGTTGTTCGGGGGTGGGTGCGGCAGCACGCTAGCGAGCCGGAAACGGGCAAAGCGCCTGATCCGGACGGCGGTTGGCGATCTTAGGGTGCGCTTAAGGAAGGGATCGGGGACGGTTAAAGGTCGAGACCAATCGTCCGGTACGACGCCGTCGCACCCGGTGACCCCGGCGCTCGGGCACCCGCCCGTCCAGCTGGATCCAGATCCGCACCTCGGTGCCGCCGAGCACCGACGAGCCGATCCGTACGTCTCCGCCGGTCTCCTCCGCGAGCCGGCGCACGATGTCCAGGCCGAGTCCGGTCGACCCCGCGCTGCCCGAGCCCCGCCCGCGGGCCATCGCGGCCTCGGGGTCCAGGATGCCGGGCCCCGCGTCGGAGACCAGCACGATCACCGCGTCCTCGCCGTTGTGCACGTCGACCGCGAAGGCGGTGCCCTCGGGGGTGTGCCGGAAGACGTTGCCGAGCAGGGCGTCCAGCGCGGCGGCCAGATCGGCGCGGGCCACGGGTATGCGCACCGGCCGCTCCACCCCGGCCACCCGCACCTTGCGTCCCTCGTCCTCGGCCAGCGCCGACCAGAACGCCATCCGCTCCCGCACCACTTCGGCGGCGTCGCACCCGGCGCCGGGCCCGGCGGCCGCGGTCTGCGGCTTGGCCTCCCGCGCGGTCCGGATGATCGTGTCGACCTCCCGCTCCAGCTGGGCGACCGCGGCCCGGGTCTGCTCGGCGGCGGGCCCGTCCCCGAGCGAGGCGGCGTTGAGCCGCAGCACGGTGAGCGGCGTACGGAGGCGATGAGAGAGGTCGGCCGCCAACTCCCGCTCGTTGGCGAGCAGTTGAACGACCTGGTCGGCCATGGAGTTGAACGCGACCGCGGCCAGCCGCAGTTCGTCGGGCCCTTCCTCGGGCACCCGCGCGCCCAGCTTCCCCTCCCCCAGCTCGTGCGCGCCCTCGACCAGCTTCTGCGCGGGCTGCACCATCCGTACGCCCAGCCGGTCGGCGACCGCGACCGAGCCGACGATCAGCGCGACGCCGACCCCGGCGAGCACCGCCCACGCCGTGGCCACCCCGTTGCTGACCTCGGCCTCGGGGACGTACACCTCGACGACCGCGATCTCACCGGAACTCAGCGCGACGGGCTGGAGCAGCGTGGAACCGCCGGGCACCTCGCTGGTGGAGGCGCGGCCGAGTCTGCGCACGGTCGCCACGTCGTCGGCGGCGGCGCGCCGCCGTCCGATGTCGACGGCCTGGTCCTGGCCGCTCGCCGGTATGTGCACGGCCATCCCGTCCTCCGAGCCCGCGGAGGCGACGACCCGCTCCAGCTGGTCCCGGTCGGTGGTGATGGACAGGGCGGGGGCGACGGCGGCCGCTTCCCGTTCGGCGTTGGAGAAGGCGCGGTCCCGGGCCATCTCCTTGATGACGAGGCCGAGCGGGATCGCGAAGGCGACCACGACCATGGTGGTGACGGCCAGACAGACCTTGACGAGTGCCCACCTCACAGCGGCAGCCCCCCGCCGGGTGGCTCCAGCTTCACCCCGACGCCCCGCAGGGTGTGCAGATAGCGGGGCCTGGCCGCGGTCTCCCCCAACTTCCGGCGCAGCCAGGACAGATGGACGTCGATGGTCTGGTCGTCGCCGTAGGACTGCTGCCACACCTCGGCGAGCAGTTCCTTGCGGGGGACGACCACGCCGGGGCGGCCGGCGAGGAAGGCGAGCAGGTCGAACTCGCGGCGGGTGAGGTCCAGACGGACGCCGTCCAGCTCGGCCTGGCGGCGCAGCGGATCGACGGTCAGGCCGCCCACGCGCAGCACGGACTCCGGGGCCGCCTCCCCGACGACGGCCCGGGAGCGGCGCAGGACGGCGGCCATCCGGGCGGAGAGGTGTTCCACCGAGAAGGGCTTGGTCAGATAGTCGTCCGCTCCCGCGTTCAGCAGGCGCACGATCTCCGCCTCGTCGTCCCTGGCCGTGGCGATGATCACCGGTACGTCGGTGATCCCGCGCAGCATCTTCAGCGCCTCGGACCCGTCCAGGTCGGGCAGACCGAGGTCGAGGATGACGACGTCGAAACGGAAATGGGCGACCTCGCGCAGCGCCTCCAGCGCCGTACCGACACTCCGCACCGTGTGGGCGGCGTCGGTCAGCTGCCGGATCAGCGCCGAGCGTACGAACTGGTCGTCCTCGACCACGAGCACACTTGCCATGCGCCGCACCGTACGCCATACGGCCGAGCCGCATCCCGGCCTGTGGATAACTCCCCACCGGTGCGACTCATGGTGTCCGTGAGGCAGTATGACCGGCGATGCGCAGAGGACTCGTACACGTACTGGCTTGGTCGCTCGCCACGGGCGCGGCGGTCACGCTGTCGTGGTGGGGTGTGCACACGGTCATGGCGGGCACGGCCTACGACCCGCCGCGTGCCCTGCCCATCACGGTTGCGGAGCAGACCACCCAGGAGTCGAAACCGCTGGCGTCGTCGACCGCCCGGCCGTCCGTGTCCCCGCCGCGGAGCACGGCGTCACGGGAGCCGTCCCCCGCTCCGGCCCCCTCGAAGACCCCGACGAAGTCCCCGAGTCCCTCCCCCACCGTCTCCGGTGAGGTCAAGAGCTACGACACCGAGGGCGGCCGGGCGGTGTTCTCGCTCGGCAAGAGCTCCGCGACGCTGGTGTCGGCGACGCCGGCCGCGGGCTGGTCGATGCAGGTGTGGAAGACGGAGACGTGGATCCGGGTGGAGTTCGCCTCCGGCGCGGACCGGGTGTCGGTGTTCTGCACCTGGCACGACAGCGCGCCGCGGGTGGACGTCGGGACGTACTAGCGACGTGCCTACCGGAACACCGAGGGCGGTGGCGCGGGTGAGGCGATGGCCGACGCGTCCGTGACGGGGGTCGCTCCGCCGGTGAAGTCCAGGAGGGCGCGGCCGTGTTCGACCCGGCCGGGGTGGGGATCGCCGGCCGCCCTGCGGGTCAGTTCGGCGATCGGGAGCGGGGTGTCGGAGGCGACGAGGACGGCGTTGCCGAAGCGTTTGGCGCGCAGGACCGTCGGGTCGGCGATCAGGGCGAGGTGCTCGAAGCGGGCGGCGGCGGTGGCGATCTGGCCGCGCAGATGGGCCAGCGGGGGGCCGTCGGCGAGGTTGGCGGCGTAGCAGCCGCCCGGCTTGAGGGCCCTGCGGACCTCGTCCAGGAACTCGGTCGAGGTCAGGTGGGCCGGGGTGCGCGCCCCGCTGAACACATCGGCGATGACCAGGTCGGCCCAGCCGTCGAGCACCTTGCCGAGCCCCTCGCGGGCGTCGGTGGAGCGCACCCGGATCCGGGCGTTCGGGTCCAACGGCAGTTCGCGGCGGACCAGTTGGACGAGGGCCGCGTCCCGCTCGACGACCTGCTGGGTGGAGCGGGGCCGGGTCGCGGCGGTGTACCGGGCGAGGGTGAGGGCGCCACCGCCGAGATGCACGGCGTGCACCGGTTTGCCGGGCGGGGCGACCAGGTCGATGACATGGCCGAGGCGGCGCTGGTACTCGAAGGAGAGGTGGGCGGGGTCGTCGAGGTCGACATGCGACTGCGGTGCCCCGTCGATGAGGAGCGTCCAGGCCCGCGCGCGTTCCCGGTCGGGGATCAGCTCGGCGAGCCCGCCGTCGACGGGTTCCACGACGGCTTCGACGGAAGCGGCCGCACGCCGGGAACTACGGGACCTTGCCATTCGCCCATTGTCGCAAGCCGCGCGGTGTCAGGCTCGCGCAGCCTCGCCACCGGAGGTCACTGGCAGCCGTCCGCCGCCTCGATCAGCCGGGCCGCCTCCCCCAGTGCCGCCCGCAGCACCACCGGGTCGGTGGCCAGGTCGGCCTCGCCGGGCGGCAGCAGCCAGTCCGAGCCCGCCACCGGCGGCTCGGGGTTGAGCCGCAGTCCCCGCCCGTTGGTCTCCGTACAGGTGCTGCCCGGGACGTCCCACGCGGCGGCCGTCCCCGGCGGGACCACGAAGCCGAGGGTGTCGCCCCCGTCGTCGTGCAGTACGGGCCCCACCGCCTCCCCGGCCCCCCGCCGCAGGATGTCGACCGCCTCCAGCCCCTGCCGGGTCGGCACCGTGACGAGGTCGCAGCCGACCTCGGCGAGCGGTGGTTCGCTGTACTCCGTCAGCGGCGCACAGACCTCGATGCTCCGGCTGGTCTTCATCCCGGCCTCCACCACGGCACCCCTCCTTGGACGAGCGGCTCGGGAGTCGGGCGGCTCCCGGTCCATGGAGTTCAACGCACGGCGGCGTCAACGGCTACGGCGGAAGTCAGCCGCAAAGGATGGCAGTTCATGGCAGATCGTGGATGAGATATCCGGTTTGTAGCCAAACACTGCGTGGCGGGTCCGACACAGCAGGTACGTTCTTGCCCGCCGGAACCAGGGTGACGACAGTGACATACCACTCAACTCACCATGGATCCGGCATGGTTCGACGGTTCGCACGAGAGGACCCGGCCATGGCGACGTCAAAGGTGACCTCGTCCCAGCCCCCCAGGCCACCACGGCCGAACCTCGCGTTCCGGGAGTTGCGCGCACAGCGCTCCCCGGCCGAGTTCGCCGCGGCGGTCCGACGGGCCGCGCGCGAGATCGGCGAGCGGGTCAGCTGTGACGCGCGCTATGTGGGCCGGGTCGAGGCGGGCGAGATCCGCTGCCCCAACTACGCGTACGAGCGGGTGTTCCTGCACATGTTCCCCGGCCGCACGCTCACCGACCTGGGCTTCGCGCCCCGGGCGTCCGTACGCGGACGCGGGGCGCGCCCCACCGAGGACGCGCCCCCGGCGCACGTCACCACACCCGCGTACCCCGCGGGTGGTGCGCCGGGTGAGACGTGGGGGGCGCACGAGCCGTATGACACGCAGAACCCGTACGAGACGCACGACAACTACGAGGAGAGCGACGTGCTACGTCGCGCATTCATGACCGGCGGGGGCGCCACCGTGGCCGTCGCCTCAATGGGCACCATCGGGCTCGCCCCCACCACCGCCGCGGCGGCCGAACGCCGCGTCCGGCGCCCGGGAGTCCCCGACGCGGACGCCCTGGAAGAAGCCGTACGACGGATCAGGCTGCTGGACGACCGGCACGGCGCGGACGGCCTCTACCGGCGCGCGGCGACGCCGTTGCGCGCCGCCTACGCGCTGCTGGACGCGGGGGCGACCCGGCAGACCACCGCCGACCGGCTGCACTCGGGCGCCGGTGAACTCGCCATCTCCGTGGGCTGGCTGGCGCACGACTCGGGGCGGTTCGACGACGCGCGCTCGCACTACGCGGAGGCGCTCGCGACCGCGCGCATGACCGGTGACGCCGGTCTGGAGTCGCACGCCTTCTGCAACACCGCGTTCCTCGCGCGCGACGCGGGCCGGCCGCGGGAGGCGGTGCGGGCCGCGCAGGCCGCGCAGCGGGTGGGGCGTCCGCTGGGGTCCGCCCGGCTGATGTCGCTGCTCGCGCTGCGGGAGGCGGGCGGCTGGGCGGGGCTCGCCGACCGCACCGGCTGCGAACAGGCGCTGGTCCGGGCGCAGGCCCTCTTCGAGCGCGGCCCCTCGGACGCCGACCCCGAGTGGATGAGCTTCTACGGAGAGGCCGAGCTGGAGGGCCTTGAGGCGCAGTGCTGGTCGACGCTGGGCGACTGGCCGCGGGCGGCACGGCACGCGCATCGGGCGGCGCAGCTCCAGGACCCGCACTTCACCCGGAACATCGCCCTGTACACGGCCGAGCTGACGGACGACCTCGCGCGCGGGGGCCGTCCTGACGAGGCCGCGGCCGCCGGGATGCGGGTGCTTGATCTGCTGGGGCAGGTGCAGTCGTCGCGGATCCAGTCGATGCTGGCGGGGACCACGCGCGTGCTGCTGCCTCATCGGCGGGCCGCCGGGGTGGGCGCGTTCCTGGAGCGGCACGCCTCCCTGCCGCGTACGGCGTAGGGAAGCGGGCCCCCGCGCGCTACCCCGCCAGGTGGCCCGTGTCGTTCCAGCTCTCGATCGCCGGTTCCCCGTACGCCCAGCCCAGCACCGACAGGGACGTCGGGTTCAGCCTGATGCGGGCCGCGAAGTCGAGGGGGAGGCCGAGCCAGCGGGCGCCTATGGAGCGGAGCATGTGGCCGTGGGCGAAGATCAGGACGTCGCGGTCCGCCTCGCGGGCCCACGCCACCACCTCGTCCGCGCGGGCGGTGACCTCGGCGAGGGTCTCGCCCTCGGGGACGCCGTCGCGCCAGATGAGCCAGCCCGGGTTCACGGCCTGGATCTCGTCCGGGGTCATGCCCTCGTACGCGCCGTAGTGCCATTCCATGAGCGCGTCCCACTCGCTCGCGCGCTCACCGAACCCGGCGAGTTCGCAGGTCTCCCGCGCGCGTGCCAGCGGGCTGGTGCGCACCTCGACGCCGGGGAGGCCGGCCAGCGGCGGCCGGTGCAGGCGCTCGCCGAGGAGTTTCGCGCCACGCCGGCCCTCCTCCAGGAGCGGCACGTCCGTCCGGCCCGTATGTTTGCCCGCCAGGGACCATTCGGTCTGTCCGTGCCGGGCGAGCAGGATGCGCGGTGCCATGAGGTGAGGAACCTTTCGAGGAAAAAACCGGGCGGACCCCACCCATCATCGCGCACCCTGTCCGGGGGCAACCCGTCGGTCGATCTCTGCGTCCTAGAGGGCCGGGGCCCCTGCGCGGGGGCGAGCACATACACCGTAAAGTGGTAAGACCGGGCAACCGGACGCCGCAACGAGAAGGGGGAGGCGATCGGATGCCGCACGCCGAGACACCGGGCAGCGAGACGGCCCCGCGTACCCGGCTGCGCTGGTGGACCGAGCTGCCGCTGATCCTCCTGGTGTACGCCTGCTACTCGGCGGGCCGGCTCCTGGCCCGGGGTGATGTCACGAGCGCCGTCGACCACGGCCTGACGATCCTGCGGGTGGAGAAGGTCCTCCACATCAACGCCGAGCACCCGCTCAACCGGCTGTTCACGAGCGAGGCCTGGCTCGGCGTACCGGCCGACTTCTGGTACGCGTCGCTGCACTACCTGGTCACCCCGGCGATCCTGATCTGGCTGTTCCGGTCGCGCGCCGTGCGCTACCGCGCCGCCCGCACCTGGCTGATGACGTCCACGTTCATCGGTCTGATCGGCTTCACCCTGCTGCCCACCTGCCCGCCCCGCCTCCTCTCCGAGGGCCACGGCTTCGTCGACACGATGGCCCAGTACAGCTCGTACGGCTGGTGGGGCGGCGAGGCGAGCGCGCCCCGTGGCATGGGCGGAATGACGAACCAGTACGCGGCCATGCCGAGCCTGCACGTGGGCTGGGCGCTGTGGTGCGGGGTCATGCTGTGGCGGTACGGCGGGACGCGTATCACCAAGGCCGCCGGTGTCGCCTACCCGCTGATCACCACGATCGTGGTCATGGGCACCGCCAACCACTACTTCCTCGACGCCGTCGCGGGCGCCGCCGTCATGGGCGTCGGGCTGCTGCTGGCGCCGCTCGTACTGCGGACCGCGGACCGGGTCAGGGGGCGTGTGGCGACGGCCCTCACGCCCGTCACGGCGGGCACCGGAGCCGCACAGGCCTCAATTGTCAGTGGCGGATGCCAGACTTCCGCGGGTGAGCGATTTCCACGGCAGCGCGAGTCACGGGTCGGAGCGGGAACCGAGCCGAGTGCCTCTCCCACGGACGCGGGGGACGGCGCTCCGGCAGCAGCTCGCTGAGCTGCGCGGTCCCGACGTACCGGCCAAGGCGCTGGATGCCCGCGCCCTGGCCGCCCTCGCCGCCAACCCGGGGTGCAGACGGCGCGCGATCCTCGACGGCGCCGGGGTGAACAAGGCGACGCTGGCGAGCGCGCTGGGCTCGCCTTCGGCGTTCGGCCAGTCGCAGTTCGCGCTGACCCGGGGCAACGCCTTCGAGGCGAAGGTCAAGGCCGACGGCGGCGCCGAACTGCTGCGGCTGGTGCACGACAAGCTGGACCCCGCCGCCGAACCTCCCGCCCAGGCGCGTGTGCCCGACCTCACCGCGATCGGCCCCGAGGGCCGTACCGCCCGCACCGCGCTGGCCCTGCGCGAGGCCGGCGAGGCGCGCGGCGAGTGGACACTGCTCGACCACCCGATGCTCGCCCTGGACGTCGCGGGCTCCCCCGCCTTCCTGGAGCCGGACGCGGTGGTGGTGCACCCGGACGGCAGCTGGACGGTCGTCGAGATCAAGTCCTTCCCGCTGCTGGACGGCTCGGCGGACCCGGCGAAGGTGGGCGCGGCGGCCCGCCAGGCCGCGGTCTACGTGCTGGCGCTGGAGGAGGTGGCGGCGCGCATGGAGCCCTCCCCCGAGGTACGCCACCGCGTCCTCCTCGTCTGCCCCAAGGACTTCTCCAACCTGCCCACCGCCTCCGCGGTCGACGTCCGCAAGCAGCGCGCGGTCACCGGCCGCCAACTCGCGCGCCTCACCCGCATCCAGGACATCGCCGACACGCTCCCCGAGGGCACCTGCTTCGACCCCGGCCGACCCGCCGAGGAACTGACGGCCGCCGTGGAGTCGGTCCCGGCGACCTACGCGCCCGAGTGCCTGGCCGCGTGCGAGCTGGCCTTCCACTGCCGCGACCGCTCCCGCGCGGCGGGCGCGGTGACGTCCCTGGGCCGGTCCGTACGGGCCGAGCTGGGCGGCCTCACCACCGTCCCGGACGTCCTGGCGGCGGCCCGCGGGGAGGTCGGCGACCCGGAGGACCCGACCGTCGCCGCCCTGCGCAAGGCCGCCGCCCTCCGCGCGGAGGCACTGGGAGCCGCCGCATGTCGCTGATCGCCACCCTCGCCCGTCTGGAAGCCGTCAGCACCGGCCGCGCGCAGCCCGCCGCGACCGTGCGCCACCGGCATCTGGCCGACCGCCCCCTGGTCCTCGTCCCGCTCACCACCGCCGGTGAGGCCGGTGCCCCGCTCGGCGCGCTCGTCGGCACCGACCGGGACGCGCCGCGCCTGCTCGTCGTCCCGCAGCCGCGCGACCGTGACCTCAGGTTCCAGTTCCTGTCCGAGCTGGCGGACGTCGTCCTGCCGTACGTGGACTCCTACGCCGAGGCGGTCGAGGCCGCCGAGCGCAGCGAGACCGATCCGGAGACCGGCAAGCGGGTCAAGGTCGAGGTCGAGCTGTGCGCGGACGCCCCGCAGCTGATCGTGCCGAGCCGCGCGGGCGTCGACTTCGTACGGCTGCTCGGGCGCTCCATGCGCTTTCGCCGTACGGCCGAGCAGGACCCGGAGGCCCCGCACCCGGCGCCTCCGCGCGTGCCGTTGCTGGGCCGGTGGCTGACCCACTTCGGAGAGCGGGCCCGCGTCCCCGGCTCCTCCCTGCTGCTCGCCGCGACGGAGCTGCTGTCCCGGCACTGGGCGACCGGCCAGTCCAGCCTGGAGGACCAGCATCTGGGCGCGCTGCTGGCCTGGATCGACCCCCCGGAGGGCGCGACCGGCGCCGAGGCGGCCCTCGCCGCCGAGCTCGCCCGGGACGCCAAGGGCCAGCTGCTGCACCCGCCGGCCGGCCCGGCCACCGACCCGGCGTTCGACAACAAGCTGCTCGCCCCCGCCATCGAGCGCTACAACCGCGCGCGTACGGCGCTCGCCGCCGCCGAGGACGGCCTGGAGGCGGACGACCGGCTCGGTGAGCTGACCGCCGCCGAGCGCGCGATCAGGGACCTCGTCGAGAGCCGGACCCGTCCCACCTGGGACGCGGTGTGGCGCGGCCTGGACCTCCTGCGGGAACTGCCCGAGGGCGCGCGCGTGGAGGAGCGCTGGACCCGCGACCGCTGGTCGTTCACCTCCCACCGCGACCGGATCACCGCGGGCGAGCCCCCGCAGCCGCGCCGCGACGACGCGGTGACCGCCGCCAACAAGCTCGCCACGCGCGAGCGCGAGCAGGCCCGCCTTGAGGCGCAGGAGGCCCTCGACGACCCGCTGGTGATGGCCGGGCGGCGGCTGTCCGGAGAGGCGTTCGCGGGCGAGGTCACCGACGTCGTCATGACGTACAGCGAGGGCAAGCGCCCCAGCCCGCGCCCGCTCGTGACGCTGCGCACGGACGACCGGCCGCATCTCGGGGAGCGCGTGAAGGTCTACCGCTCCCTGGGCGGCAAGCCGCAGTCGGCCGAGTTCGTGGGCCACGAGGACGAGGGCGCCCTGGTCGTGCTCCGCGTCCTCGACAAGATGGGCCGCGGCAAGGAGCCCGAGCCGGGGTCGGTCCCGGAGAAGGGCGACCGGCTCTGCTTCACCCTCTTCGAGCACGAGCAGCGGGGCGGCGCCAAGCTCCCCGACCCGGAGAACACGCCCTGGACGCACGGCGGGCCGCCGGGCGAGGCCGCCCACGAAACCGCTGACCCGCTCACCCCGGAGGACGTCCTGTGACCACCGTCTCCGACCTCTCGGGCCGCTTCGACCCCGGTGCGGCGGCCGGCCGGGCGACCGACGCGATCCTCCGCGACACCCTGCACGGCGACGCGCGCGGTGTCGTCGTCGACTCCCCGCCCGGTGCCGGCAAGTCCACGCTGGTCGTCCGCGCGGCACTCGAACTGGCCGACGCCGGGCGCCCGCTGATGGTCGTCGCGCAGACCAACGCCCAGGTGGACGACCTGGTCCTGCGGCTCGCCGAGAAGAACCCCGAGCTGCCGGTGGGCCGGCTGCACAGCAGTGACGCCGACGCGTACGACAAGGCGCTGGACGACCTGCCGAACGTGAGGAAGTCGGCGAAGGCGACGGACCTCGCCGGTCTCCCGGTCACGATCTCCACGGCCGCCAAGTGGGCCCACGTCAAGGTGGACGAGCCGTGGGAGCACGCGATCGTCGACGAGGCGTACCAGATGCGCTCGGACTCCCTGCTCGCCGTCGCGGGCCTGTTCCAGCGGGCGCTGTTCGTGGGCGACCCGGGCCAGCTGGACCCGTTCGCGATCGTGGGCAGCGAGCAGTGGGCGGGCCTGTCGTACGACCCCTCGGCATCGGCCGTCACGACCCTCCTCGCCCACAACCCGACCCTCCCCCAGCACCGTCTCCCGGTGTCCTGGCGGCTCCCGGCGTCCGCGGCCCCGCTGGTCTCGGCGGCGTTCTACCCGTACACCCAGTTCCGCAGCGGCACCGACCACGGCGACCGCGCCCTGTCCTTCGCGGTCCCCTCGGACGGCTCGGGCCCCGACCGGGTCATCGACGAGGCGGCGGAGTCCGGCTGGGGCCTGCTGGAGCTGCCCGCCCGGCACACCCCGCGCACGGACCCGGAGGCGGTACGGGCGGTGGCGACGGTCGTACGCCGCCTGCTGGACCGAGGAGGCGCGGCAACCTCAGAACGCTCCCCCGCCCCCTCCCCCCTCACCGCCGACCGCATCGCCGTCGGCACGGCCCACCGCGACCAGGCGGCGGCGGTCCGCGCGGCCCTCACCGACCTGGGCGTCACGGACGTCACCGTCGACACGGCGAACCGTCTCCAGGGCCGGGAGTACGACGTCACGGTCGTCCTGCACCCGCTGTCGGGCCGCCCCGACGCCACGGCGTTCCACCTGGAGACGGGCCGCCTCTGCGTCCTCGCCTCCCGCCACCGGCACGCGTGCATCGTGGTCTGCCGGGCGGGCGTG
>JABFXD010000154.1 GCA_013361925.1 Streptomyces sp.
TCCCGGCTGCGGGATCTGATCAGGCACGACCCCATGGGCGGTCTCGTCGCGCACGCCGTGATGGACGTCCAGAACGGTGTGGCGGCGCAGCCACGCCGTAGCCCCGCCCCTGCGCCCGGCCGTCCGGCCGCGGCCGGTGGCAGGGCCGCAGCGGAACCCGCTCGCGGTGTTCCGGTGCAACCGCGCCACGGTTCCATGGCGCGTGTCGTGGCCCACTGAGCCGCAGTTCCACGACACCGCCGCGGGAACCGAGCCGCACCACGCAACTCCGGCGTATCCGAGACCCGGTATCGGGAGCCGCTGGTCCGCGCGGGGCGGCGGGACCGTGTGTCCGGACGACACCACGGTCCCGCCGTCCCGCGCGCTTTTTTGCCCTCACACACTCTCAACGGCCCGCCGGTCGCCGCCGTTCACCGCCGTTCACCCCGAACCGGCGCCTGCGCAGCGCATATCCACGGTTTCCCAGCGGTAGAAAGCACCTTGGTGGCAGTCTGCTCAACAGCAGATACGCAAAGTGGCAATTTTCGAAGGCACGCAGCCGGAGGTGCACGTTCTCGTGGCGACCAATGTCAATCCCACCGTCAGGCGGCGCCGGCTGGGCCAGGAGCTGCGCCGGCTCCGCGAGCTCAAGGGCATGACCGCCGAAGAGGTCGCCGAACGGCTGCTGGTGTCGCAGTCGAAGATCAGCCGTCTGGAGAACGGACGGCGCAGCATCAGCCAGCGCGACGTCCGCGATCTGTGCGGGGTGTACGAGGTCGAGGACCACCGGATCGTCGACTCGCTCATGCAAATGGCCAAGGACAGCCGCCAGCAGGGCTGGTGGCACTCCTTCGGCGACATTCCCTACAGCGTCTACATCGGGCTGGAGACGGACGCGGCGAGTCTGCGGGTGTACGACCCCCAGGTCGTCCCGGGGCTGTTGCAGACCCGTACGTACGCCGAGTCCCTCATCTCCGGCGCGCTGCCCGAGGCGACGCCGACCGACATCGACAAGCGCGTGCAGGTGCGGCTGCGCCGACAGGAACGTATCTCTGCCGCCGACAACCCGCTGCGGCTGTGGGCGGTGCTCGACGAGGCGACGCTGCGCCGGGAGGTGGGGAACCGGCAGGTGATGATCGAGCAGTTGGAGCATCTGATCGAGATGTCCCAGCTGCCGCATGTCACCGTGCAGTTGATCCCGTTCACGATGGGCGCGCACCCGGGGGTCAGCGGGCAGTACGCGATCCTGGAGTTCCCGGACGCCGCCGACTCCAGCGTGGTCTACATCGAGGGCGTGACCAGCGACCTGTATCTGGAGAAGGCGCAGGACGTGCAGAAGTACAGCGTGATGTACGAGCATTTGCGGGCACAGGCCCTGAACGCGGACCAAAGCCGGGAATTCATCTCGAACATCGCGAAGGACTACGCACGCGAGGCCACTCTGTAAGGCGGGCGCCGAAAGGTACACCTAAGTCCGGCCGTGATGGAAGACCCCACTGGAATATGCCACTCGGCCGGGTGAATACCTTCCCCGCACTCCGATGTTGGCGAGTAGCGTCGATCACGCCATCGAGGCAACAACGTTGGCGCAAACCGTGTCGTGCAGACGGAGACAAACGCACCGCACGGTGACAGCAACTCAGCAACTGGCTATCGGAGCGAACATGGCAATCAAGCAGGGCGTCACGGACGAGTGGGTCAAGTCCTCCTACTCCCAGGGCAATGGCGCATGCGTCGAGATCAAGTCCCCGGTTCTCGCGGCGATGGCCGTCCGGGACTCGAAGGTCACGGACGGCCCCACCCTGGCCTTCCCCGCGGACGCGTGGACCGCCTTCGTCGGCTCGGTCAAGGCGTAGACGACCGAGTGATCAAACCGCAGTGATCAATCAGTACTACTCAACTGCACAAGCACCACTGAAGAGCCCTCTCGTCCAGCTCGCCGTCCTTGCCGAGGGGGCTCGGCTTGTGCCCTGACAGGGGCCTTCAGCGCAGCCGGTCCACGTACGTGTCCGTCCCGGGCAGCGTCGGGACGAACGGCGCGACCAGTTCCACCCGCCCCAGGCCCGCCTCCGCCACCGGCCCGTCCAGGCCCGTGAAGCAAGCCTCCCAGCACTCCCGCGGGTCGGCCTCCAGGAACCACAGCAGGGTCAGCCGGGTGTCGACGCCCTCGACCTGCTTCACGTACGTCATACGGTCGCCCGGCAGGGGCGTCGGCCGGAAGACGGTCACCATCGCCACCGGTGACCCGGCGACGCTCTTCGGCAGGTGCCGGGAGCGCAGCCACTCCAGCAACTCCGCCCGCTGCTCGGCCGATTCGGCGTCGACGACCTCCATCACCAGGCCCGCGTAGGGGTGGTCGAGGGCGTGGAAGTCGCGGGGGCCCGCCGCCCCGTCCCGGTACACGGTCGCCTCGTGGTCCTGGAACGCGGTGAAGACATGGGTGCGGTCCTGGTAGACCCGGCCGTCCCGGTTGAGGCGCTTGTTGATCCCGACGGTCCACTTCATGTGGTCGGCGTAGCGGCCGTCCGTGATCCAGTACGTCGAGAGGTAGCAGCCGGCGGTGACCGGCTGGGAGACCGCCGACTTCTCGGGGTAGCGCAGGAGTTGGAGGTCCCGGGTGGCGACCCAGCGGCGCCCGGCGTACATCCAGGGCATCGCCATCGCGCCGGCGTAGTAGTGGTCGTCCTCGTACCAGCGGTTGTACGCGTACTCATGGCCCGGGTGCGGTTCGACCATGGTGATCAGGGCGTGGCCCGGGTGGACTCCGTACGGTCCTACGGCGGCCAGCTCGGCGTACGTCTCGCTGCGGGTGTCGTCGCTCATGCGGTTCCCCTTTCCTCCGGTCGCCCTTACTCTGACGCCCCGTCAGATAATGCGCCAGGGTCGGGGTCGAGCCGTCGGGAGGGTCATCGATGTCATCACTGCTCGCAGGGAAGACCGTCGTGGTGTCGGGCGTCGGGGCCGGTCTCGGCCACCAGGTCGCCGCGGCCGTCGTACGGGACGGCGGGAACGCCGTGCTCGGGGCGCGTACGGAGGCGAACCTGGCGAAGTCCGCGTCCGACATCGACCCGGACGGGGCGCACACCGCGTACCGGGCGACGGACATCACCGACGAGCGACAGTGCGCGGCGCTGGCGGAGTTGGCGGTGGAGCGGTTCGGGCGGATCGACGCGGTGGTCCATGTGGCCGCCTGGGACAGCTACTTCGGCGGGATCGAGGACGCCGACTTCACCACCTGGCAGTCGGTGATCGACGTGAACCTGCTGGGGTCGCTGCGGATGACCCGGGCGTGCCTGCCGGCACTGAAGGGCTGCGGGGGCTCGGTGGTGTTCATCGGGACGCAGTCCTCGGTGGCGGCGCCCTCACAGGTGCGCCAGGCGGCGTACGCGGCCTCGAAGGGGGCGCTGACGAGCGCGATGTACTCGCTGGCGCGGGAGCTCGGGCCGTACCGGATCCGGGTGAACACGGTGCTGCCGGGCTGGATGTGGGGGCCGCCGGTGCAGGCGTACGTCCAGTTCACCGCGCATACGGAGGGGGCGGAGGAGGCCGACGTGCTCAAGCGGCTGACGGACCGGATGGCGCTGCCCGATCTCGCGACGGACGGGGATGTGGCGGACGCGGCGGTGTTCCTGGCGTCGGACCGGGCACGATCCATCACGGGGCAGTCCTTGCTGGTCAACGCCGGGGAGCTGATGCGGTGATGTTCACGTAGATGAACGTAGGCCATCATCTCGAATGAATTTACCTCCCCTTGACCTTACGCCTGCTTGTCGTGTTCACGCGGGAGCGCCCACGATGAGCGCCGGGTCGACCCTGGGAGGGCGCACATGAACGGTCTCGACTGGACCGTGCTCATCGGCTATTTCGGCGTGATGGTGGCCATCGGCGTCTGGTCGCACAAGCGCGTGGACAACGTCAGCGACTTCTTCACGGCCGGCGGCAAGATGCCCTGGTGGCTCTCCGGCATCTCGCACCACATGTCGGGCTACAGCGCGGTGATGTTCACGGGCTACGCGGGCATCGCGTACACCTACGGCGTCACCTCCTTCGTCACCTGGTCCTTCCCCATCGCCCTGGGCATCGCGATCGGCTCGAAGCTGTTCGCGCCGCGCATCAACCGCCTCCGCTCCCGGCTCCATGTGGCCTCCCCGCTGGAGTACCTGAAGAACCGCTACGACCTCAAGACCCAGCAGGCGCTGGCCTGGTCCGGCATGCTGCTGAAGATCGTGGACGTGGGCGCGAAGTGGGCGGCGATCGCGACCCTGTTGTCGGTCTTCACGGGCATCTCCCTGAACCAGGGCATCCTCATCACCGGCTGCATCACCGCCGTCTACTGCACGATCGGCGGTCTGTGGGCGGACGCGCTGACCGAACTCGGCCAGTTCATCATCCAGTTGCTGGCCGGTGTGGCCATGCTGATCGCCGTGGTCCTGGAGCTGAACGACAAGGGCATCGGCTTCTGGGGCGCCTGGGACGAGCCGCAGCTGAAGGGCCACGGTGAACCGCTGGTGGGCCCCTACGGCACGGTCTTCCTCCTCGCCTTCCTCTTCATCAAGCTCTTCGAGTACAACGGCGGCATGCTCAACCAGGCCCAGCGCTACATGGCCACGGCGAGCGCGCACGAGGCGGAGCGGTCGGCGCGGCTGTCGGCGGTGCTGTGGCTGGTCTGGCCGGTGGTCCTCTTCATCCCGATGTGGCTGTCCCCGCTGCTGGTGCAGTCGCAGAAGCCGGACGGTTCGGACGCCTACGGCCTGATGACCGAACAGCTCCTCCCCCACGGCCTGTTGGGCCTCGTCATCGTCGGCTTCTTCTCGCACACGATGGCGATGTGCTCCTCCGACGCCAACGCGATCGCGGCCGTCTTCACCCGTGACTGCGCGCCGGTGGTCTGGCGCCGCGCCCGCACCTGGACGGAGGGGCAGGGGCTGCGCGTCGCCCGCATCACCACGGTCGTCTTCCTCGGCCTGTCCATGGCGGCGGCGACACAGGTCAACTCCCCCACCTTCAAGGACATCATCACCGTCGTCATCAAGTGGGTCGCCGGTCTGATGGGCCCGATGGCCATCCCGATGATGCTGGGCCTGCTCCGCCCGTTCCGCCGCTCGGGCCCCACGGCGGCGCTCACCAGCTGGTCGATGGGTCTGCTGGCCTTCTGGCTGGTGAACTACCCGATCAACTGGAACGTGGACGGCGGAGTCCCGCTCCAGTACCAGGTCTCGATCCCGCTCGCGGTCTCCCTGGTCCTCTACATCCTGATCGGCTTCCTCAAGCCGGAGGACACCCCGGAGCG
>JABFXD010001074.1 GCA_013361925.1 Streptomyces sp.
GGCCGACCTCGGTGCTCTCCTCGACGGCGGCGGAGCCGTTGGCCGGCGCCGACGTCGCGTCCAGCGGGGAACCGCCGCGCGTACGGCGACGGCGACGCGGCGTACGTGCCGAGCGCTCACGGTCCGGCGAGGACGAACGGGACTCGTCCCGGCCGCCCCGGCCACCGCGACCGCGCGCACCGCGTCCGCCGGTCTCGCCGAGGTCCTCGACCTCCTCCGCCGCCAGCCCGGCGCGGGTGCGCTCCGAGCGGGGCAGAACGCCCTTCGTGCCCGCGGGGATCTTCAGTTCCTCGAAGAGGTGCGGGGACGTGGAGTAAGTCTCCGGCGGGTCGTTGAAGTTGAGCTCCAGCGCCTTGTTGATGAGCTGCCAGCGCGGGATGTCGTCCCAGTCGACCAGCGTGATCGCCGTACCCGTGTTGCCCGCGCGGCCGGTACGGCCGATGCGGTGCAGGTACGTCTTCTCCTCTTCCGGCGACTGGTAGTTGATGACGTGCGTGACACCCTCGACGTCGATGCCGCGCGCGGCGACGTCGGTGCAGACGAGGACGTCCACCTTGCCGTTGCGGAAGGCGCGCAGCGCCTGCTCGCGGGCGCCCTGGCCGAGGTCGCCGTGGACCGCGCCGGAGGCGAAGCCGCGCTGCTGGAGCTGGTCGGCGAGGTCGGCCGCCGTGCGCTTCGTACGGCAGAAGACCATGGCCAGTCCCCGGCCGTCGGCCTGCAGTATGCGCGCGACCATCTCCGGCTTGTCCATGTTGTGCGCGCGGTAGACGTGCTGCGCGATGTTCGCGACGGTCACGCCCTCGTCGTCCGGCGCGGTGGCGCGGATGTGGGTGGGCTGCGACATGTAGCGGCGCGCGAGGCCGATGACCGCGCCCGGCATGGTCGCCGAGAACAGCATGGTCTGGCGGCGGGCCGGCAGCATGTTGATGATCTTCTCGACGTCGGGCAGGAAGCCCAGGTCGAGCATCTCGTCGGCCTCGTCGAGGACGAGCGCCTTGATGTGCTTGAGGCTGAGCTTCTTCTGGCCCGCGAGGTCCAGGAGGCGGCCCGGGGTGCCGACGATGACATCGACGCCCTTCTTGAGGGCTTCGACCTGGGGCTCGTAGGCCCGGCCGCCGTAGATGGCGAGAACGCGTACGTTGCGGACCTTGCCCGCGGTCAGCAGGTCGTTGGTGACCTGCTGGCACAGCTCGCGCGTGGGGACGACGACGAGGGCCTGCGGGGCGTCGGTGAGCGCCTCGGGGGCGGCGCGGCCGGCCTCGACGTCGGCGGGGACGGTGACGCGCTCGAGGAGCGGGAGGCCGAAGCCCAGCGTCTTGCCGGTGCCGGTCTTGGCCTGGCCGATGACATCCGTGCCGGAGAGGGCGACGGGGAGGGTCATCTCCTGGATGGGGAAGGGGGTGATGATGCCGACGGCCTCAAGGGCCTCGGCGGTCTCGGGAAGGATTCCGAGATCTCTGAACGTCGTAGTCAGGGTGCTGCCTCTTCTGTGTGCGCGGTGCGAGGCGAGCTCGGGGGTCTCTTGAAGACCGTGCTGGGGACGTCGACTGCCTTACGGACCAGTCCGTAATGACACGGGACCTCTGCCGACGCTCTAGCGCTCGAACCGCTGAGGGTCCCTCCGGATGCCGTACGCACAGTGCCGTACGGGCGAGGAGAGCTGTCAGGTCGGAGCCGATCGGGCCACCGACCGGGCATCCTCATACGTGCAGCCCGTCGAATACTCGGCAGGCGCATTACCACCATACCTCGGAATCACGCACACGCGATGGCCGATTTGGTCACGTAGTCGTCGTCACACTGATTGACCAGGGCCTTCCGAGGCTCGGCGAGCGGACTATTGTGCGCTTCATGACGACGCCTGACAACACCTCTGACGCACCCGCCGAGCCCACCGGAGTGGCGGCCCAGGACTGGGCCACGGCCTCCACGGAGCCGCAGTACCGGGCCGCGGTCGTCGACCTCCTCGGCGCACTCGCCTACGGCGAACTCGCGGCGTTCGAGCGGCTGGCGGAGGACGCCAAGCTGGCGCCGACGCTGGCGGACAAGGCGGAGCTGGCGAAGATGGCGTCGGCCGAGTTCCACCACTACGAGAAGCTGCGCGACCGGCTGACCGAGATCGGCGCGGAGCCGACGCAGGCCATGGAGCCGTTCGTCGCCGCGCTGGACGGCTTCCACCGGCAGACGGCGCCCTCGGACTGGCTGGAGGGGCTCGTCAAGGCGTACGTCGGCGACTCGATCGCCAGTGACTTCTACCGGGAGGTCGCGGCGCGCCTGGACTCCGACACCCGCGGGCTGGTGCTCTCCGTGCTCGACGACACCGGGCACGCGTCGTTCGCCGTCGAGAAGGTGCGGGCCGCGATCGACGCCGATCCGCGCGTCGGCGGGCGGCTCGCGCTGTGGGCACGGCGGCTGATGGGCGAGGCCCTGTCGCAGTCCCAGCGGGTGGTCGCCGACCGCGACGCGCTCTCCACGATGCTGGTGGGCGGGGTCGCGGACGGCTTCGATCTCGCCGAGGTCGGGAAGATGTTCTCGCGGATCACCGAGGCCCACACGAAGCGGATGGCCGCGCTGGGCCTCGCGGCGTAGCTCCCACGGGCCCCGGGGCCGCCGGTGGTCGGCCCCGGTGGTCGCCGGTTGGTGGCGTCAGCGGTCGGGCGGCCGGTCCTCGGGGTCTACGCGGTCGCCGAGTGGCGGCGCAGTCTTCCCGCGGGGCGGACCAGCAGGGACAGCGAGGCGGCGGAGACGACCGCCGCGCCGATCAGGATCACGAAGAGGTTGCCGAAGTCGAGCGCGGTGTGCGTGATGAAGGCGCCGAAGAGGCCGCCGGCGACACCCGTCGGGAGGACCAGCGAGCGGGCGGGCAGCCGGTGCGGCAGGCGGCGCGCGGCAGCCCACGCCAGGGCGAGGCCGAGGATCGCGGAGCTGATCGCTTCCAAGAGCATGTTGGGGTCCCTCCCACATGGCCGGCCGGCTCGAAACGGTCGTAGCCCGTCATACCCCTGACCTGCGGAATGCAATCCTCCTCTGTGAGAGGGCTGTGCGCCATTCGTGGAGGCACGACGGACGGGAAAACGGGAGGGCCCGGCGACCTGTGTCGCCGGGCCCTCCCGTGATGTCTGCCGCGTGGGCGCCTGGTTACAGGGCGCCGAAGCCCACCTTGCGCGGAGCCGGCTCGCCGAGCTCCACGTAGGCGAGGCGGTCGGCCGGGACGAGGACCTTGCGGCCGTGCTCATCCACGAGGCTGAGCAGCTGCGTCTTCCCGGCCAGCGCCTCGGACACCGCCCGCTCGACCTCATCGGCACTCTGACCGCTCTCCAGAACGATCTCGCGGGGCGCGTGCTGCACGCCGATCTTGACCTCCACGGCTATGTCCCTCCGACGGTCAGTGAAGTGCGCGACCTTCCGCGCCGTACCCAGCACACATTAGCCCGGTGAGGGGACGTACACGCTCCGACCAAGAACGCCAACAGCGAACAGGAGGCGGGAACAAACGTGCCCGGGGTCCGGCCGGCGTCAGTGGTGCTCGATGCCGTGCAGCGGGAAGCCGGCGATGCCGCGCCACGCGAGGGACGTCAGCAGCTGCACCGCCTGGTCGCGCGGGACGCTGCGGTCGCTGTGCAGCCAGGAGCGGGCGACGACCTGCGCGAGGCCGCCGAGGCCGGAGGCCAGCAGCATCGACTCGGCGCGCGAGAGACCGGTGTCCTCGGCGATGACCTCGCAGATCGCCTCGGCGCACTCGTTCGTGACCTTGTCGACGCGCTCGCGCACGGCGGGCTCGTTGGTCAGGTCCGACTCGAAGACCAGGCGGAAGGCACCGCCGTCGTCCTCGACGTACGCGAAGTACGCGTCCATGGTCGCCCGTACGCGCTGCTTGTTGTCGGTCGTCGACGCGAGCGCGTTGCGTACGGCCTGGATCAGGGACTCGCAGTGCTGGTCCAGCAGCGCGAGATAGAGGTCGAGCTTGCCCGGGAAGTGCTGGTAGAGCACCGGCTTGCTGACGCCGGCGCGCTCGGCGATGTCGTCCATCGCGGCCGAGTGGTAGCCCTGCGCCACGAAGACTTCCTGGGCGGCGCCCAGCAGCTGGTTCCGTCGGGCACGGCGCGGCAGGCGCGTGCCTCGCGGGCGTGCCGCCTCTGTCTGCTCGATGGCTGTCACGCCGCCTCCCAATGTCGTCCACATGCGGTGTGCGCCGCGCCGCCATCGTACTTTTCGGTAACCCTGGTGTGCGCGGTGCGAGCGCAGAATTTCACGGACCGGACGGTGGCGAAAGTCGCGCACAAAGTTTGAAACCTGGGCAGAGCGGGCAGCAAACGGCCTCTCTCCTGCTCAGCGGCACTCTCACGGGTGGTCGTCCGGTGTCACCCGCGGTCGTTCTCTGTCACCGGTGGTCGGTTCCCTGTCACCGGTAGTCGTCCTCGTCGATCGAGACGACGCGTGCCTGCTCGATCAGATCGGCCTCGTTCGCCCGGTCCCGGTCCGCGCCGGTCAGCGTGTCGTCGCGGTCGCGCCGGACATCGGCCTGCTGCTCGGCCGCGTCGGCCGCGGGGGCCTCGACGTCGAACTCCTCGGACTCGTCGGTGTCCTCGTCCACGAACGTGTCGGGGTCGGTCGGATCGACGGCCATGGCGGGCTCCCTTCCTAGAACGTCCCCGGGGGGACAGCGTCCCTGGGCGAAGCAGGGGTCCACATCCGGGTGCCCTGCGTACGAGCCTAGGAGACACCGGTTTCGGACGCTATGCGATCCGCGCGGGGATCTGCGCCGCCATTCACTCAGGGCTCGGGTGGCGGTCCGGCTCGACTCTCCGTGGCTCCGGCAGGGCGTGCGCGTGTCCGGTTCCCGCTCCCGCGGATGCCATGTACGTGACGACTTGTGACGGCGAACACATGAACCACTGCGTGATCGTCTCGTAACATTGCCGCATGTCTTCGACCGAGCTCCCGTCCGCGCCGGCCGCCAGCGTGCTCCCCAAGGTCGCGACCGTCCGGGTCGCGGAGGGCGAGCGGCTGCGTTCGGTCGGACTGCCGGGGATCACGCTGACGGTGCGGTCGAGACCGCCCGCGCGCGAAGGGCTGGCGCCCGCGCTCTACGTCCATGGACTGGGCGGTTCCTCGCAGAACTGGTCGGCGCTGATGGAGCAGCTCGAGGGTGAGGTCGACTGCGAGGCCGTCGACCTGCCGGGCTTCGGCGACTCGCCACCACCGGACGACGGCGACTACTCGATGACCGCGCACGCACGCGCGGTGATCCGCTAT
>JABFXD010001042.1 GCA_013361925.1 Streptomyces sp.
CCTGTCCGCGAATGGCTTGAATCGACTGTTCAGGAGTGCCGTTCTCGTACAGCTTGGGGTCGCCGGTGGTCACCCACGCCTGTCCGTGGCGCGCGGCGAGGCGGAGCCCGCGCGGGCCGGTGGCGGCCACCGCGAAGGGCAGCCGGGGCCGCTGGACACATCCCGGGATGTTGCGGGCCTCGTGCGCCGCATAGAAGTCGCCCTCGTACGACACCGAGTCCTCGGTCAGCAGCCGGTCCAGCAGCGGCACGAACTCCGCGAACCGGTCGGCGCGCTCACGCGGCGTCCACGGTTCCTGGCCGAGCGCGGTGGCGTCGAAGCCGGTGCCGCCCGCACCGATGCCGAGCGTGACGCGGCCACCGGAGATGTCGTCCAGGGAGATGAGCTCCTTGGCGAGGGTCACCGGATGCCGGAAGTTCGGCGAGGTCACCAGCGTGCCCAGACGCAACCGGTCGGTGACGGCCGCGGCGGCGGTCAGCGTCGGCACGGCACCGAACCACGGGCCGTCGCGGAAGGTCCGCCAGGACAGGTGGTCGTAGGTGTACCCGGTGTGGAAGCCGAGCTGCTCCGCCCGCTGCCATGCCCCACGGCCCCCTTCCGACCAGCGGCGGTACGGGAGGATCACGGTGCTCAGACGCAGACTCATGTTTCGAGCGTATGCGGCCGGACGGGTTTCACGTGAAACAGTGACCCACGGTCACGGACGCACCGGCTCTCGGTCAGCGCGCAAGGTGGCCGGTCAGGGCTCAGCGTGCGCGACCGCTCAACCAAGGACTCAGGCCGACCAGGATGAACTCCTTGTGCACCCGGTCGCCCGGGAGCGGCACCATCAGGAAGTTGCCCGGCGGGAAGCGACGCGTCTTGACCCAGGCGTGGCCCTCGTAGACGGAACGCAGGAAGGCGGGGACGTCGTCGCGGTCGATGTCGGGACATTCGACGCCGTCGACGGTGATCAGCGCGTCGTCGTCCGCGTAGAGCCGCACATCCACCCGGGGCCGGCCGCCGAGCTCGACGTAGGCCTCGTGGGGCAGGGAGCCGTCGGGGTCCGCGGTGACGCCGACGCCCGCGGCCGTGCGGCGCGAGGTCTGGTCGGCGCCGATGTCATGGGTCACCTCGATCGCGAGGGCGTACTCGGCGGCGAGTGCGCGAAGGGCGGTGACGGCGGCCTCGGTGGTGGGGAGGTGGTCCATGGCGCCGATCATGCCGGTCCTGCCTTCGGGGCGGGGCGGAAGGGGGGCGGAGTGAGCGAGCGGAAGGGATCACCGCGCGCGGAGGGGGTCAGTGCGACTCGGGGAAGCGCAGATAACGCGGCGGTACGGCCTCGGTCAGCCAGACGCCGTTCGCGCTGACGTGGAAGACATGGCCGTCGCGGTCCATGGCGCCGGCGTCCACCGAGAGGACGACGGGGCGGCCACGGCGGGCGCCCACCCGGGTCGCGGTCTCGCGGTCCGCCGAGAGGTGCACGGCATGCCGGTTCATGGGCCGCAGGCCCTCGGCGCGGATCGCGTCCAGGCTGCGGGCCACGGTGCCGTGGTAGAGGTACGGCGGTGGCGTCGCCGGAGGCAGGCCGAGGTCCACGTCGATGCTGTGGCCCTGGCTGGCGCGGATGCGGGTGCCTTCGACGGCGAAGCGCTTCTTGTCGTTGGCGGCGACCACGTGGTCCATCTCTTCCCGGGTGAAGCGGAACCCGTGCGCCGCCGCCGCGGCGATCAGCGTGTCGATCTCGACCCAGCCGGCCTCGTCGAGCGTGAGCCCGATGCGCTCCGGCTGATGGCGCAGATGCTTCGAGAGGTACTTCGACACCTTCACGGTGCGTCGTTCGTCCATGTCCCTCAGCGTGACGGGCGAGACGTGAATCACGCGAATGATTTTGCCTCGGATGTTTGGTCCACAACCAAGTCTAGTTATCCACAGGCTAGTTGGCGGTTCTGTGGACAACTCCCGTCAGTGTCAGCCCTCTTCGCCAAGATCGCTGGGGGGTCCACCCCTTGACGTGAGCGCGTCCAACGCCCGCGCGTGCACCTCCCGTTCAGCCGCCAACGCCACGAACTCCGCCACCCGCTCCACGCCAACCAGTCCCTCCACAGCCCGCATTGTCTCCTCGGGCAGGGACACAGAGCGTGCGGTGGACGGCTGCGCAGGGCTCTCGTCCGTACCGAGGTGCTGCCTCAGATGCCGTACCGCCAACAGCCGCATCGCCCGGGCGAGTTCCGCGTCCACCGTCTGCTGCGCGAGCGGCTTGAGACGGCGTACGAGCGTGGCCGCCTCGGCCGCTTCCGCGTCCGTCGGACGGTGCGGCCCGTCCAGGTAGCGCGCGAAGACATGCTCGGTGGTGAACTCCAGGAAACGGGCCGCGATGTGCTCGACCTGACCCCTCAACTCCCGCAGATGGGCCGAGATCGCAGACAGCGGAACCCCCGCGGCATGCAACTCCACGGCCACCGCCAGCTCTTGGGGGCTCGGCACGAGGAAGGAGTCCTCGTCTCCGGGCACCGGCTCCAGCACGCCGAGCTCCATCGCCTCGGCGACCGCCGCGACGTCCGGGCTGCCGCCGAACCGCTCGTCCAGCTCGGCGCGCGAGATCCGTACCGCCTCCTCGTCGCTCCACGGCCCGTCGACCTCGGCGACCAGCCCGAGCACCCCGCCGAGCCCGCGTCCGGCGTCCCAGGCCTCCAGGAGCTCCTTGATGGAGGCCAGGGTGTAGCCGCGGTCGAGGAGCCCGGCGATCTGGTGGAGGCGGGCGAGATGGGCGTCGGAGTAGAGGTTGGCGCGGCCGCTCCGCTCGGGGCGGGGGAGCAGGCCGCGGTCCTGGTAGGCGCGGATGGTGCGGACGGTGGCGCCGCTGAGGTGGGCGAGGTCCTCGATGCGGTACGCGGGACCGGGACTCACCGGACCGCCCTTGCCGTCCGTGCCCGCCGCGAAACGGTGGCCGGCCTGCCGGGTGTTCGGCGTGCGGGCGCGGTCGACCCGATGACGAAGCCCCTGGGAGAGCCAACGCCCGGGCTCACAGCGGTGGTTCCAGACGCGCGATCGCCCGCAGGGCGCGCGGCGTGAAGCGGGACATGAGGTGGGCGCCGCGTGCCTCCGGTGTCACCGGCACGACCGCCTCGTTGCGCACGACCGCCCGCAGGATCGCGTCGGCGACCTTCTCCGGCGGGTAGTTCCGCAGCCCGTACAGCCGCGCCGTCCTCTTCTGGCGCCGTTTCTCCTCCGCGCCGTCGACGCCGGCGAACCGGGCGGTCGAGGTGATGTTGGTGTTCACGAAACCGGGGCAGATCGCGCTGACGCCGATGTCCTGACCGGCCAGTTCGGCGCGCAGGCACTCGCTGAGCATCAGCACCGCCGCCTTGGAGGTGCTGTAGGCGGGCAGCGCCTTGGAGGGCTGGTACGCCGCCGCCGACGCGGTGTTGACGATGTGGCCGCCCTGTCCGCGCTCGGCCATCTGCTTCCCGAACAGCCGGCAGCCGTGGATGACGCCCCAGAGGTTCACGTCGAGGACCTTCTTCCAGTCCTCCGGGGTGGTGTCGAAGAAGGAGCCCGACAGACCGATCCCGGCGTTGTTGACCAGGACGTCCACCACCCCGTACTCGGCGGCGACCCTGTCGGCGAGCTTCTCCATGGCCTGCTCGTCGGAGACGTCGACGGTCTCGGCCCAGGCTTCGGGCGCCCCCAGCAGGCGGGACATCTCGGCGGTACGGGCCGCGCCCTCCGCGTCCCGGTCGACGGCGATCACGCGCGCGCCGGACTCGGCGAACGCGTACGCCGTCGCCCGCCCGATGCCGCTGCCCGCTCCGGTGACCAGCACCAGCTGGCCGCCGAACCGGTCGGCGTACTTCCCGTTCGGCGCGGTGACGGTCCTGCCGCCCTCGTTGACGGTCACGAACTCTCCGATCCAGGCTGCCAGTTGGTCGGGCCGGGACCGGGGTATCCAGTGCCGGGCCGGCAGGGTGCGCCGCGTCAACTGCGGAACCCACTGCTCCAGTTCGTCGTAGAGCCGCTCGGACAGGAACGCGTCGCCGAGCGGCGTGATGAGCTGCACGGGCGCGTGCGCGTAGGCGTCGGCGCGGGGGTGGCGCAGCCGGGCCCGTACGTTGTCCCGGTACAGCCAGGCTCCGTGCGCCGCGTCCGCGGGGAGGGACGAGGTGGGGTAGCCGTCTCCGGGGACCCGTTCGAACCGCTCCAGGAGACGTGGCCACACCTTGCCGAGCGGGCCGCGCCAGGCCAGTTCGGGCAGCACGGGCGTGTGCAGCGCGTACACGTACCAGGACTTGGCGCCCTGGCCGAGGAGCTGGCCGACGCGGCGCGGGGTGGGGCGCCTGAGGCGGGTGTTGATCCAGTGTCCGAAGTGGTCGAGGGACGGGCCGGACATCGAGGTGAAGGACGCGATCCGGCCCTCGGTGCGCGCGACCGTGGCGAACTCCCAGGACTGCACCGAGCCCCAGTCGTGCCCGACCAGATGCACCGGCCGGTCCGGGCTGACCGCGTCGGCCACGGCGAGGAAGTCGTCCGTGAGCTTCTCCAGGGTGAAGCCGCCCCGCAGCGGCCGCGGGGCCGTGGAGCGGCCGTGGCCCCGGACGTCGTAGAGGACGACGTGGAAGCGGTCGGCGAGGCGGGCGGCGACCTGGGCCCACACCTCCTTGCTGTCCGGGTAGCCGTGCACGAGGACCACGGTCGGCTGCCCGGGCTCGCCGAGCTCGGCGACGCACAGCTCGACGCCGCCGGTCCGCACCCGGCGCTCACGCGCGTTCTCCAGCATGCTCACTTCGCCTCCGCCCAGTGCCGCGTCCCGCGCTGACGCGCGCCTTCGAGAACCAACCCGGTCACTCGCCCTCCGTCCAGCGCCGCACATGCGGCAGGTCGTCGTCCAGCCAGAAGGCGCTCTCCTCGGGATCCCTGGAGTCGGTGACCACGAGGATCTCCTCGAACTTCGCGCCCGTGCCCCGGAATCCGAGGTGGGGTTCGACCGCCCACAGGCCCGGCTGCGGCGGGTGGTCGGAGAAGCGGTACGGCGACCAGAGCGGCGACCAGCCCTCCCGGTGGCCGTGCAGGGCGTCGGCCGCGAGGCCCTTGAGGGACTGGTCGCCGAACCCGAAGACCTTCGGCGACCAGCGGCGTTCCCGCACCCGGTCCACCTTGTGGGCGATCACCCCGAAGGGGTAGGCCCGGTGCCGGTTCGCGTAGCCCTGGCGGACCATGAGGCGGTCCACGTCCTCGTAGATCGCGCGCAGCGGGCGCCGCTCGCGGACCTCG
>JABFXD010000994.1 GCA_013361925.1 Streptomyces sp.
GGAACGGTCCCTCATCGGCACCTTCCGGATCACGGTCCGGGACGGCAAGGTCACCGAGGCGGTCGGCCTCGACGACAGCGCGCGCCGGTTCGTGGCCCGAGCACCGGACCAAGTACCCACCCTGGGAACCCTGTTGGACGAGCTGGCGCAGGCCCGGCGCGACGACGCGGACACCGCGGAGGCCGAGTACGCGACCGACGGACACCCCGAGCGCATCCACCTGGACTGGGACGACAACGCCCTGGACGACGAGGCCCGGTACGTCATCGAGGCGTACGAACCCGTCTAACCGCTCGTGCCGGTGAGCTGCTGGAGGGTGCCGCCGACCCTGGGGCGGGCCTCCTTCAGGAGGGGCTCCTCGGCGCTGAGGGCCCAGCGGGTGCCGACGAGGTACGTGCCGCCGTACACGGAGGCCGCGTCCAGCCAGGTCAGCTTGAGCCGCTCCTCGGGGAAGGTGGTGATGAGGTAGTCGCCCTTGGCGCTGTGGCAGGTCCCTTCGCGCAGTTCCGCCGCCTCCGTGCGGATCTTGACCTCGCAGCCGATCAGCCCGGCGATGACCTCGACCTTCGCCGGGGCCACGACCCCGGCCGACGGGGCCGCTGTCACGACGGTGTCCGCGGCGGCCTTCGGTGCGTCGTCCTCCCCGCCCCCGCCGCAGCCAGCGGTCAAAGGGAGAAGGGCCAGGCTTCCGACCGCTGCCGCCGTGCGCAGCAGAGGTGAGGGGGACCGGGGCACGTGCCTCTCCGTTCCGGGCGTGGGGATCCAGACGTCCAGTGGTACGGGAGAGCCGCCGGGGCCGTTCAGCGGATGCTCATGGCGCCGAGCAGCTGGAGCGAGGCGGCCGTCGGCGAACCCGGCTCGACGT
The DNA here is from genome assembly GCA_013361925.1 of Streptomyces sp. Lineage (GTDB taxonomy): Bacteria > Actinomycetota > Actinomycetes > Streptomycetales > Streptomycetaceae > Streptomyces. The sequence goes on from JABFXD010000994.1 coordinate 866, forward strand.
TGTAGACGCACAGGGTCTGGTCGGTGTCGCCGGGTGGCTCGAAGGACTCGTAGGAGAAGTGGAGTTCACCGACGAGGGGGTGGTGGTAGTGCTTGGTGCCATGGCTGCGGTGGAGCACCCGGTGGTCGTTCCACCAGCCGCTGAACTCCGGGCACTTCAGGGTGAGTTCCCCGACGAGGTCGGCCAGCTGCCGGTCCTGCGGGTACCGTCCGGCCTCCAGGCGCAGCACGGCGACGGTGTCGGTGGCGATCTGCTCCCAGTCGCCGACACGGGTCCGGGCCTCGGGGTCGAGGAGGTAGTAGCGGGCCAGGTTGCGACGGTTCGCGGGCAGCGCCTCGAAGTCGGTGAGGACCTCGCGGGCGAGACGGTTGGCGGCCAGCACGTCGGTGCGGCGGCCCAGGACGAACGCGGGCACGTGATCGAGGGTCTGGAGCATCAGGTGCAGGCCCGGCCTGACCCGCTGCGGGGCGACCGGGGCGCGGCGAGGTGCGGACGGGCGGGCCAGCAGGTCGGTGAGGTGCTCGCGCTCGGAGAGGTCGAGCTGGAGGGCGCGGGCGAGTGCCTCGATGACCTCGGGTGAGGGGTTCTGGGCGCGGCCCTGTTCGAGGCGGGTGTAGTACTCGGTGCTCACCCCGGCCAGGCGGGCCGCCTCGTCGCGGCGCAGTCCTGGCACCCGGCGGGCCCGACCGTCCTCCGGCAGCCCGGCCCGGTCGGGGGTGAGGCGGGCCCTGCGAGAGCGCAGGAAGTCGGCGAGTTCTCTGCCACGGTCGTCCATGCCCTCCAGTCTGACGAACGCGGACGGGGCCCGCCCCGGCGTGGGTGGTCCTGCCAGTACCTGCCTCGCGGATACCCGCCCGGCCAGGGCACTTTCCGGCGCCCCGGGAGGACTCGGCAGGCGGTTGTCTGAATGAGGGCCACAGCGGCCCGCTTGTTCTCTCATCACTTCGGAAGGCATCCCTCATGAGCACCTCCGCACTCCCCCTCTCCGGCCGTGTCGCCGTCGTCACCGGCGCTTCCAGTGGCATCGGCGAGGCCTCCGCCGAGCATCTGGCCTCGCTGGGCGCCCGGGTGGCCGTACTCGCGCGTCGTGCCGAGCGGCTGGAGGACCTGGTCGCCCGGATCGAGAAGAACGGCGGTCAGGCCCTCGCCCTCACGGTGGACGTCACCGACGCGGCGGCGGTACAGGCGGCGGCCGACCGGGTGATGGCCGAACTCGGGTGCGCCGACCTGCTGTTCAACAACGCCGGCGTCATGCTCCCCGCGCCGGTCGAGGAGTTGGCCACGGATCAGTGGCGGCAGCAGATCGACCTCAACGTGAACGGGCTGATGCACGCCATCGCCGCCTTCACCCCGCAGTTGGTGGCGGCGGCCGCCCGGCGCGGTGTGGCGGACCTGATCAACACCTCGTCGATCGCGGCCCAGAACATCTTCCCGACCTTCGCCGTCTACTCCGCGACGAAGGCGTACGTCAGCCATCTCTCCCGGCATCTGCGCACGGAACTGGGCCCGAAGAACGTCCGTGTCTCGGCGCTGGAGCCCGGCATCGTCGGCACGGAACTCCAGGGCCATGTCACCGACGAGGGTGCCCGCGCCTGGCTGGACGGTGCCCGGGAGTCGATGGAGTGGCTCGTCCCGCAGGACATCGCCGAGACCGTCGGGTTCATCGCCTCGCTGCCGCCGCGGGTGAACGTCCAGCAGGTCACGGTGATGCCGACCGGCCAGGCGAGCTGAGCGCCACCGTGCCGGCCGGCGGTGACCTCGAGCCAATGTTGTGCACTTTATTGACGGCAGTCACCTGAGGGCCTAATTTCGCGGTGTCCTTCCCCCTCATGGGAGACCCCTCTCATGAGAGACGCCCTCAAGGGAGACCGCGATGCCCTCGTCCCCCGCCGCCGCACCGCCCACGGCCTCCGAACGGACCCGCCAGCTGCGCCGAGTGGCCCTCTCCGGGCTGCTCGGCACCGCCGTGGAGTTCTACGACTTCCTCGTGTACGGAACCGTCGCCGCGCTCGTCTTCGGCGAACTGTTCTTCCCGGGCGCCGATCCCGCCGTGGGCACGATCGCCGCCTTCGGCACCTTCGCCGCCGGTTATGTCGCCCGACCGCTCGGCGGCGTCCTCTTCGGTCACTTCGGCGACCGGCTGGGCCGCAAGTCGATGCTGCTGCTCACGATGGGCCTGATGGGCGGCGCCAGTTTCCTCATCGGCCTGCTGCCCACGTACGAGACCATCGGCGTATGGGCACCGGTGCTGCTGATCGCCCTGCGTGTGATCCAGGGCATCGCGATCGGCGGTGAGTGGGGCGGCGCCACCCTGATGGTCGTCGAGCACGCGGGTGAGCGGCGCCGCGGTCTGTGGTCCAGCTTCACGCAGATGGGAGCCCCGCTCGGCTCCCTGCTGTCGACGGCCGTCGTGGCGTACGTCGTGACGCTCCCGAAGGACGAGTTCGCGGCCTGGGGCTGGCGGCTGCCGTTCCTGCTGAGCGTCGTCCTGCTCGGCGTCGGCATGTTCGTCCGGCTGAAGGTGGTGGAGAGCCCGCTGTTCGCCGAGGTGAAGAAGGACAGCGCCGAGTCGCGGCTGCCCATCCTCGACGTCCTGCGCAACCCGCGTCCCGTGCTGCTGGCCTGCTGCGTCGGCATCGGCGCCTTCACCGCCCAGTCGCTGCTGACCAGCTACATGATCGCGTACGCCACCGGCATCGGGTACGCCCGTCCGCAGGTGCTGGACGCCCTCACCGTCTCCGCCTGTGTCGCCCTCGTGGTGCTGCCGTGCGCCTCCGCGCTCTCCGACCGGGTCGGCCGCCGCCCGGTGGTCCTCGCCGGCGCCGTCACCTCGGCGGCGCTCGCCTTCCCGGTCATGGCGCTGGTCGACTCGAAGTCACCGGGGCTGCTGATCCTGGCCGTGGTCCTCGGTCACGGCATCGCCCAGTCCACGATGTACGGCCCGCTCGGCGCCCTGCTCACCGAGATGTTCGGCACCAAGGTCCGCTACACCGGCGCCTCGCTCGGCTACCAGGGCGCCACCCTCATCGGCGCCGGCTTCTCCCCCATGATCGCCGGCAGCCTGGTCGCGGGCAGCGACAGCAGCACGCCCGTCGCCCTGCTGCTGTGCGGCGGCGCCGCGATCACCGCGATCACCGTGTGCTTCGTCCGCGAGACCCACCGCACGACCCTCACCGAGCCCACCGCACAGCCCAACGTCCCCCACACGGAGGAGATCTCCGCATGACGAACGGCACCCGCACCACCTGCGCCGTGGCCGTCCTGCTCGCCGTCGCCGCGCTGCCCGCCCCGGCGGCGGCGACCGCCGCGGACACCAACCATATCGAGGGCCAACTGCCCTCGGGCGCCGCGTACATGATGGACGTACCCGCCGACTGGAACGGCACGGTCCTCCTCTTCAGCCACGGTTACCGCCCCCAAGGCGCCCCCAACCCCGCCCAGAACGCCTCGGACAACACCACCAAGTCCCTGCTGCTGCAACGGGGTTACGCCCTCATCGGCTCGTCCTACGCGAGCAACGGCTGGGCGGTGACGGACGCGGTGCCGGACCAGCTCGCCACCCTCTCCGCCTTCAAGGACCGCTTCGGGAAGGCACGCCGCACCATCGCGTGGGGGCAGTCGTACGGCGGGCTCGTCACCACCGCCCTCGCCGAGCGCGCGCCGCAGCACTTCGACGGCTCCCTGTCGATGTGCGGCCTCGTCCACGGCGGCGTCGCCAACTGGAACAACACCCTCGACCCGGTCTTCGCCCTCAAGACGCTGCTCGCCCCCGACTCCGCGATCCCCCTCGTCGACATCCCGGACCGGACGGCCGCCACCGATGCCGCCAACACCCTGACGGCCGCGGTGGATTCGGCCCAGACCACGGCCGAGGGGCGGGCCCGCATCGCCCTCGCCGCCGCGCTGCACAACATCCCGGGCTGGAACGACCCGTCCCAGAGCCGACCTGCCGAGACCGACTGGGCCGGCCAGGAGGCCAACCAGTACACCGCCCTCAAGGGGCTGGTCCAGCTCCCCGCGTTCAGCTGGCGGTTGGAGGCCGAGACCCGGGCGGGCGGCAACATGTCCTGGAACACCGGCGTGGACTACGCGCGGCTCCTCGGGCAATCCTCCGTCCGCAAGGAGGTCGGCGCGCTGTACAAGCAGGCGGGACTGTCCCTGCGCAAGGACCTCGCCACGCTCAACAAGGCTCCGCGCATCGGCGCCGACCCGTCCGCCGTCGCCTGGATGAGCGGCACGAGCGCCTTCACCGGCAAGCTGACCAAGCCGCAGCTGGACATCCACACCATCGGCGACGCCCTCGTCCCGGTCCAGACGGAGAGTGCCCTGAAGCGCGCGGTCACCGCCGCGGGGTCCTCCCGTCTGCTGCGTCAGGCGTAC
>JABFXD010000831.1 GCA_013361925.1 Streptomyces sp.
CAGACGCGGCTTCGGCTTCGGGACGGGTACGACGGTGGTGTGGGGCTGCGGTGGCTCGGGCTTCTTCAGGTGTTCGGGCTTCTTCAGGCGTACGGTGCCCGAGTCCTCGCCCAACTCGGTGATGCGGTCGGGATTCTGGACGACGACGACCGGTGTCGCCGCGAGCGACGGCACCGGCCATCCCTCGGCCACCGCGTCCAGCACCTTGGCGGCCTCCTCCGCGTCCGGCCGCCGGTCCGGGTCCTTCGCGAGCAGCCCGGTGATGAGCGGCCCGAGGGGCCCGGCCCGTTCCGGCTCGGGCGGCTCGTGGGAGAGGACCGCGGCGAGGGTGGACTCCACCGTCGTACGCCGGAAGGGCGGCTCCCCCTCGACGGCGGCGTACAGCAACACACCCAGGGACCACAGGTCGGAGGACGGACCCGCGCCCTTGCCGGACATCCGTTCGGGCGCGACGAAGTCGAGCGAGCCGACGAACTCGCCGCTGACGGTGAGGGATTCCTCGCCCTGGACGTGGGCGATGCCGAAGTCGGTGAGGACGACCCGGCCGTGCGTGCCGAGCAGGACGTTGGCGGGCTTCACGTCACGGTGGACGATGCCGACGGAGTGCGCGGCGCGCAGGGCGCCCAGGACGGCGCGGCCGATACGGGCCGACTCGGCCGGGGTCACGGGCCCGCGCTGGAGGACCTCGTGCAGGGACTCGCCCCGGATCAACTCCATGACGATCCAGGGCAGTCCGTCCTCCACGACGACGTCATGGATGGAGACGGCGGCGGGGTGGTCGACCCGGGCGGCGGCACGGGCCTCGCGGTACAGCCGGTGCGAGGCCCGCTGATGGGCCTCGTCCTCCGGGTCGCCGGGCAACCTCGGCTGTTTCACGGCGACTTCACGGTCCACGAGCTCGTCGAGCGCCCGCCAGACGGTACCCATCCCGCCCGACCCGATGCGCTCGACGAGCCGGTAACGCCCGCCTATGAGTCGTCCCTTGGGGCTCGCGCCGCCCCCGTCGTTGCTCATGTCCCCATCAGTACCGTGTGGCGTGGTGGGTTGTCGACGCGGGGCGGCCGTGGTGAGGCTAGAGGACGTCGACGTCCAGGTTGGCGATGGCGGTCCTCGCCACCTCCTGGCCGCGGGCGGCGAAGTCGCCCTTCCGCGGGTAACTGATGGTGAGCTTGTACATGTCGCCCTTGGAGGTCTTGTAGTAGAAGATCTGCATCTCGCGGGGGCGCGGGTTCTGCGTGTCGTCGGTCGTGTACTGGATCGTGTTCTGGGCGGCCTGCTTGCCCTGGTACGAGACCCCGCCGTCCGTCTTCGTCGTCGGGTTCTCCGGCATCTGGAGCTCGTACTCGCCGTTGTCCTTGAACTGCTTGTTGTCCTCGTACATCTCGGCGGCGGCGGAGTCCGCGATGCTGTCGCTCGTGTCCTCGGCCTTCCTGTCCAGCCGCAGGCCGATCCAGATGCTGCCGCTCCAGTCGGTGTACGTGACCCAGTGCGCCTCGTCGGTCTTCCGGTCGGGGTACCCCGGCTGGTACTCCGCGGGCACCGCCAGCGACGCGGCCACGTCCTTCTCGTGCACCGTCTTCCAGCCGTCCGGCAACGGACCCGCGAACGGGTCGGCGATCACCAGATACGCCGCCACCGCCGCGGCGACGACCGCCGCGCCGAGCCCGATCAGCGTCCTGCGGCCCAGCCGGATGCCCTTAGGGGAGCCCTCGGCCAGCTGCACGACCTGCGTCGGCGCCGGAACCGGCGGGGCGGCGGCCTTCTCCAGCAGCGCCCGCACCTGGGCGGCGTTCGGACGGCGGCCCGGCTCCTTCTGGAGCAGCCCGGTGATGACCTCGGCGAGCGGTCCGGACGCGGCGGCCGGTGCGGCGGGCGTGGCGTTGAGGACGGACTGGAGGGTGGCCGGCGTGTTGCTGCGACGGAACGGCGACACGCCCTCCGTCGCCGCGTACAGCACGACGCCCAGGGACCACAGGTCGGACGCCGGGCCCGGCCGCTGCCCCAGCACCCGCTCCGGGGCGATGTACTCCGGCGAGCCGACGAAGCCGCCGGTGTCGGTCAGATTGGTCTCGCCCTCGATCTGGGCGATGCCGAAGTCGGTGAGGACGACCCGGTCGTGGCGGCCGAGCAGGACGTTGTCCGGCTTGACGTCCCGGTGCAGGATGCCCGCCGCGTGCGCGGCCTCCAGCGCCGCCAGCACCTCCAGGCCGATTCTCGCCGCCTCGCGCGCCCCGAGGGTGCCCTCCTGCAACGCGTCGCCCAAGGAACGTCCCTGCACCAGCTCCATGACGATCCACGGCCGGCCGTCGACGACCGCGACGTCGTGGACGTTCACGACCGCCGGGTGATCGAGGCGGGCCGCCGCCCGCGCCTCGCGCCGCATCCGCTCGAAGGCGTTGGCGCGTTCCCGCTCGGGAAGATGGTCGGGTACGCGGGGCTCCTTGACGGCGACCTCACGGTCCACCGTCTCGTCCTTGGCCCGCCACACCGTCCCCATGCCGCCGTCTCCGAGCTTGGCCAGCAGGCGGTAGCGTCCGGCGATCAACCGCCCGGTGCCGGGGTCGGGTTGGGGCGCCGTCTGCTGCGGCACGACCTGGGTGGGGCTCGCGTACGGGTTGTCGGGGTGCGGCACCGCCATGGGCGGGTTCGGCGGCCGCAGACCGAAACTCGTGGGCTCGTCGGACCCGTGAGGGGCTCCCCCGTTGCTGCTCATGGGTCCGTTCATATCGCGGCAAGCGCCCAGGTATCCAGCCAGAACGCTTTCCGGTCACAGACCCGTGACCAATCCCTGTCATGGCCGTCGACGCGCGCGCAGCACCGCCGTCAGCGCGCCCCGCAGCGAACGCCGCTCGACGCCCGGCATCTGTCCCGTCTCCAGAAAGGCCCGCAGCATCCGCTCCGCCGACTCCGCGTCCAGCCGCCGCTCCGGATTGCGCTCCAGCAGCCCTCGTACGACCGGCAGAATCGGCGCGGCCTGCGCGGGCGGCCGTAGCTCGGCGGCGAGGACGGCGTGCAGCACGCCGCTCAACGAGTCACGCCGGAACGGCGACTCACCGCTGACGGCCGCGCACAGCAACGCGCCCACCGACCACAGGTCGGACGCGGGGCCGGTGCTGAGCCCGGAGATCCGCTCCGGCGCGGTGTACTCGGGCGAGCCGACGAAGGAACCGGCCTCCGTGAGCGTGGTGGCGCCCAAGACCCGCGCGACACCGAAGTCGGTGAGCACGACCCGCCCCGTACCGGCCTCCAGCAGGACGTTCGCGGGCTTGATGTCCCGGTGCAGGACCCCGGCCGCGTGCGCCGCGCGCAACGCGCCCAGCAGATCGGCGCCGATCCGCGCGGCCTCGACGGCATCGACCGGGCCGTGCCCGGCGATCCGGTCGGCGAGGGAGGCTCCGTCGACCAATTCCATGACCAGATAGGGCCGTTCATCGTGCTCGACGACATCGTGCAGGCCGATGATGTGCGGGTGCCGCAACTGCGCGACGGCACTCGCCTCCCGCAGCGTCCGCTCCCGCTGCCAACGCGCCTCGGCCTGCGACAGCGTCTCGTCCAGTGACAGTTCCTTGACCGCCACCCGCCGCCCGAGCAGCAGATCGGTGGCCCGCCACACCACACCCATACCGCCCCGCCCGAGCCGAACCTCCAGGCGATAACGCCCCGCTATGACACGGAAGTTGTCCCCCTGGGTCCCCATGAGCCCCATGATGCCCCGCCGGACGGGCCGCTTCCGGGGCGCTGACCGGCCAAGTTCGAGCGGATCAGGCCGGGTTCGGCTGCCAGCCCCGCAGCACCGAGGTGAACCGCTTGCTCGTGGCGTCCCAGTCGGCAACCGGCGAGGCGGTGTAGAGGGCGTACTCGACACCGTCGCGGGTTATGTACGCCACGTCGAGAGCCCGAAACGCCCCCGGGAAGGACGAGTCCTTCGGCAGTTGGGTCCAGGTGTACTCCCAGCGCACGCTCTGCCGGTCGCGGTAGAACTCCTGCTTCATGCTCAGGGTCGCGAAGTCCTTCAGCCGCGTTTTGTTTGCCGCCTCCAGCTCGCGCATGTGGTCGTACGAGCTGTTGTAGTCCGGCGCGGTGTCGACGGCGACGCGCACGAGGGTCTTGCCCTGGTCGGGCGAGTAGTCGACCTGCGTCAGACCGTCCGTCTCCTTGATGGAGACTGTGCGGTCCCAGCCCTTGGGCAGATACAGGCTGAAGCCCAGGGGATCGTCGTACTTCTGCCAACCGGCGGGAACCAGCCCCTGGGCCCCCTCCGTCGACGATGGGCTCGGAGTCGGTCCGGAGCTCGACGAGACGGAGGGGCTGCCCGAGTTCCACTGCTGCAACGCCACCGCACCCCCCGCCCCCACGATCGCCGCGACGGCGACGACCAAAGCGAACGTACGCAGGCCACGACGGCGCCTCGGCGCGGGCGCGTGCGGGCCCACGGTGACCGGCGGGTACGGCGTGCCGGCCGCCGTCTGCGATCCCGTACCGAAGGCCGGCGCCGCGCCGAACGTCTGTGGCGTGGTCCCGGTCTCGTACCGCCCGTGCTGCGTCGGCACATGCGCCTGCGCCGCGCTGGACCGACGTCCCTCGGCCACCTCCGCGAGCATCTGCTCGGCCTGCGCGGCGGTCGGCCGCTCGGCCGGATCCTTGCGGAGCAGTGCGGTGAGGACCGGGCCGAGCGCACCGGCGTTGGCGGGTGCGGCCGGTTCCTCCTCGACGACCGCCTGCATGGTGCCGAGCGGGGAGGTGCGGCGGAACGGCGAGCGGCCCTCGACGGCCGTGTAGAGCGTCGCGCCCAGCGCCCACAGGTCGGAGGCCGGGCCCGGGTCGTGGCCGCGGACCCGCTCGGGGGCGAGGTAGTCGACGGAACCGACGACCTCACCGGTGCGGGTGATCGTCGTGTCGCCCTCGATCTGGGCGATGCCGAAGTCGGTGAGCAGGACACGGCGGTCGTGGGAGAGCAGGACGTTGCCCGGTTTCACGTCGCGGTGCAGGACGCCGGCGTCGTGCGCGGCACGCAGCGCGCGCAGCACCCACAGGCCGATACGGGCGGCCTCGGCGGGCTCGATGCGCCCGTCCTGCTTGACCGCGTCCGCCAGCGAGCGGCCCTCGATCAGCTCCATCACGATCCACGGACGGGCGTCGTGATCGAGGACGTCATGGACGGTGACGACGGCGGAGTGGTTGATCCGGGCCGCCGCGCGGGCCTCGGCGCGGGTGCGGTGGAGCAGCCGCTCCTGGTCGCTC
>JABFXD010000370.1 GCA_013361925.1 Streptomyces sp.
AGGGCCACGGTGACGGCGGCGGCCGTCGCTTTGACAGTACGCACCCGTCCAGTGTCCGGGTGGACAGGGGTGGAGGCCAGTGGGAGGGCGAATGAGGGTGACGCGGGGCGTCCGGAGAGGAGGAGGACGGCACCAATGTCACCCCCGCTGCCCGTACCCCCGCAGCTTCTCCCCCGCCTCGGCCACCTGTTCCTTCGACAGGAGGGTCGGGGTGAGGCCCGGGATCGAGGATGCCGTCAGCCACAGGCGGCACATCCACTCCAGTTGGGCGGTGCGGTCGTAGGCCTGGTCGAGGGTGTCGCCGTAGGTGATCGTGCCGTGGTTCCGGAGGAGGCAGGCGGTGCGGTCGGCGAGGGCGTGGAGCATGTTCTCGGCCAACTCCTCGGTGCCGTACGTCGCATACGGGGCAACCCGGACGGCGCCGCCGAGGGCGCCGGACATGTAGTGGACCGCGGGAAGCTCCGGTACGAGCATCGAGACGGCCGTCGCGTGGACGGCGTGGGTGTGGACGACGGCGCGGGCGTCGGTGGAGCGGTAGACGGCGAGATGCATGGGCAGTTCGCTGGTCGGGACCAGGCTGCCGAGCACCTGTCGGCCGTCGATGTCGACGCCGGTGATGTCGTCCGGGGTCAGCCGGTCGTACGGCACTCCCGACGGCGTGACCAGCACCGTGTCGCCGACGCGGACGGAGACGTTGCCCGAGGTGCCGACGACGAGTCCGTCGGCGACGGTGCGGCGGGCGGCGTCGACGAGACGCTCCCAGGCGAGGACCTCCTCCTCGCGCGCACCGCGCCCCCGCGGTGCGCCCGCCGTCCGCGCGTCCCCCCGGGCGTCCCGCCCGTCCCGCTGCTTCTGCCGCTGCTCAGCCATGCCGCGATCCTGCCAGTCGCGGCTTCGGCGCACCGCTGGGCCGGGGCACTTTAGGGCGGAGGCACGGCGTCCGGAAGTGCGCATATGCGGATACATCACCCTCTTGCGCAGCTTGGCCAGACATCACCGACCGTTACGGGATCTTCCAGTAGCCTCGCTGCCTGATTTGTCGTGCACGTCGCCATTCCGGGGGGAAATATGGCTCGTGATCGCAAACCGTCCCGTCACCGTGCCCGCCTGCTGGCGGCCTCCGTGGCCGCGCTCGCCCTGTCGGGGACCGCGCTGGCCGAGTTCCCGGCCGCGGCGGCGGGCAAGCCCAAGGGGCACGACGTCTCGTCCCATCAGAAGAACGTCGACTGGCCGGGCGCGAAGAACGACGGCGCCCGGTTCGTCTACGTCAAGGCGACCGAGGGCGGGACGTACCGCAACCCGTACTTCGGCCGGCAGTACACCGGCTCGCGCGAGGCGGGCCTGATCCGCGGGGCCTACCATTTCGCGCTGCCGGACCAGTCGTCGGGCAAGGCGCAGGCGCGGTACTTCGTGAACAACGGCGGCGGCTGGAGCGCGGACGGCTGGACGCTGCCGCCGGCGCTCGACATCGAATACAACCCCTACGACGGCAAGCACCGGTGCTACGGCCTGAAGAAGGCCACGATGGTCAGCTGGATCAGGTCCTTCAGCAACGAGGTAAAGCGCCTCACCGGGCGGCGTCCGGTGATCTACACGACCGCCCACTGGTGGAACGTGTGCACCGGCGGCAGCGGCGCCTTCGCCCGGAACCACGCGCTGTGGGTGGCCCGCTACAACGCGACGGACGCCGGTTCGCTGCCGAACGGATGGTCGTACTGGACGATCTGGCAGTACGACAACAGCGGCGATCTGCCGGGTGATCAGAATCTCTTCAACGGCTCGGCGGCCCAGCTGAGGAAGTTCGCCCGGGGCTCGTGACCGTGCGGCGCACGGGCCGCGCGGTGGGTGCCGTCGGCATCGGAGGGAAAACCCTCGGTTCCGGACACCGTGCGGCCCGCCTCAGTTCATCTTCCGTTCACCCTGGTTACCTACGTTCAACGTGCCAATGACGCTCGAACGATTGCCTGGGTAAATGGAAAACTTCTCGCTGATCCTCGCGATTGTGGTGGTAACCGCACTTGCGTTCGATTTCACGAACGGTTTTCACGACACCGCCAACGCGATGGCCACGACCATCTCGACCGGTGCGCTCAAGCCCAAGGTCGCGGTGGCCATGTCCGCCGTGCTCAACCTTGTGGGCGCCTTTCTCTCCGTGGAGGTCGCCAACACGATCTCCAAGGGTCTCGTCGACGAGAGCGGCATCCGTCCCGAGGTCATCTTCGCCGCACTGGTCGGCGCGATCCTCTGGAACCTGCTGACCTGGCTGGTCGGACTCCCCTCCAGCTCCTCGCACGCCCTCATGGGCGGTCTGATCGGCGCCACCATCGCTTCGGCGGGCATGGGCGCGGTCCACGGTGACGTCCTGGTCACCAAGGTCCTGATCCCGGCGATCGCGGCGCCCATCGTCGCGGGCCTCGCCGCCATGCTGGCCACCCGCCTCTCCTACTCCCTCGGCAAGAAGGCGGACGGCAAGGCCGCCGCCAAGGGCTTCCGCACCGGCCAGATCGCCTCGGCCGGCCTGGTCTCCCTCGCCCACGGCACGAACGACGCGCAGAAGACGATGGGCATCATCACCCTCGCCCTCGTCGCCGGCGGCGCCGTCGCGCCCGACTCCGACCCGCCCACCTGGGTCATCCTCTCCGCGGGCCTGGCCATCGCGCTCGGCACCTACCTCGGCGGCTGGCGCATCATCCGCACGATGGGCAAGGGTCTGACCGACCTCCAGCCGCAGCAGGGCTTCGCCGCCCAGACCAGCGCGGCGACGGTCATCCTGGCCTCCTCGCACCTCGGTTTCTCCCTCTCCACCACGCACTCCGTCTCCGGTTCGGTGATGGGCGCGGGCATCGGCCGCAAGGGCGGCGTGGTCCGCTGGTCGACGGCGACGCGGATGTTCGTGGCCTGGGGCCTCACGCTCCCGGCGGCCGCCCTGGTGGGCGCGCTGGCGGAGTCGGTGACCGACCTCGGCGACTGGGGCACGGGCGTCGTCCTGGTCTTCCTGATCGCCTCCAGCGCGGCCATCTGGAAGATCTCGCGCCGCGAGGTCGTGGACGCGTCGAACGTCAACGACACCGACGGCGAGCCGGCCGGCGTGGTCACGACGGCGATCGCCGCGGTCACCCCGCCTCCTGCGGGCACCGTGACGGACGGCCTGACCGCCACGATCCCCGCACCGGCAGCGGCCACGGCCTCCACGGAACCGGCGGCCCCGCCGGCCGCCGCGGTCTGAGCGACGAAGGAAACCAAGCAACATGAAGATCGACTGGCAAGCACTGGGCTCCGTCTTCGGCGTCAGCCTCGTCGTCACCGTGGCCCTCGTGGCCCTCTTCACCCTCGGCATCATGGGCCTCTCCCGCCAGGAGCGGGCCTCGGCCGCGGGCGGCTCGGCGTCCCTCGCCGTGACCGGCGCGTACGCCTGCTTCGCCGCCTGTGCGGCGGCGGTGGGCTACGGCATCTATCTGATCGTCGCCTGAGCCTCACCACGACGATTCCGCGCCCTGTTCCGGGCCCCTGAAGGGGGGATTCCGGACAGGGCGCTTTCGCGTTCCGGGCCTCGCGAACCCCGTCCGCGGGCCCGCCGATGTGGGGTTCTGCACACTCCGCTCCCGCAGGTCAACAGCGAGTTGACGGCCCTTCCGGGCCCGTGGTGGACTGCCGGAGCCAAGTACGGCGGCCAGGGAGGAAGACCGGTGTGAATCCGGCGCGGTCCCGCCACTGTCACCGGGGTAGGTAGCCCCGGGAGCCAGGAACTCCCACCGTCGGTCTCGTCGAACCAGGGCGTGGACACCCTGAGTGAGGACATATCGCCATGCTCGCCTGCCGTTTGAGGTACAGCACCAGGTCGCTGCCCGACCCCACGGCCGGCTGAGCGCATGCGTGCCGATCGCGTCTTCGCGTACGGCGCCGCCGCCGGACTAGTCGCAGATCTGCTGCTCGGTGATCCACACCGGGGGCATCCGGTCGCCGTGTTCGGACGGGCCGCCGGTGCCGTGGAGAAGGCTCTGTGGCGGGACCATCGTGGGTGGGGCGCGCTGCACACCGTCATATGCGTTGGGGGCGCCGTGGGGCTGGGCGCCCTCGCCCGGAGAGTCGTACGCCCCTCCCGTGCCGCGTCCGTCACTCTGACCGGTGCCGCCACCTGGGCCGTGGTGGGCGGGACGTCGCTCGCACGTGAGGCCCGGGTCATCGGGCGGGCACTGGAGGCGGGGGACGTCGAGGGCGCTCGCGCCCGGCTGCCGCACCTGTGCGGGCGGGATCCGCAGGCCCTCGACGCCGACGGGATCGCCCGGGCCGTCGTCGAGTCCGTCGCCGAGAACACCTCCGACGCCGTGGTCGGCGCCCTGGTGTGGGGGGCGTTCGGCGGAGTGCCCGGTCTGCTCGGGTTCCGGGCCGTCAACACCCTCGACGCCATGGTCGGGCACAAGTCCGAGCGGTACCGGCGCTACGGCTGGGCCTCCGCCCGGCTCGACGACCTCGCCGGATGGCCGGGGGCGCGGCTCACCGCCGTACTCGCCGCCGTCGCCGGAAGTGATTCCCGGGGAGCCGTACGAGCGTGGCGTGCCGACGCCGCCAAGCATCCGAGCCCCAACGCCGGGCCCGTCGAAGCCTCGTTCGCGGGGGCCCTCGGGGTGCGACTCGGGGGGACCTTGTCGTACGCGGGGCGGGTCGAGCACCGGCCCGTCCTCAATCAGTCCGGGCGGGCCGTCGCCACGCGGGACATCGAGCGCGCCGTACGGCTTTCGCGGCGGGTAGGGGTGCTCGCGCTCGGCGTCGGTGTCGCCGCGCGGGCCCTGGCCACGAAGAAGGGACGTACGTCATGAGCGGGGGGCTGCTCGTCGCCGGGACCACCTCCGACGCCGGCAAGAGTGTCGTCACCGCCGGGATCTGCCGGTGGCTGGTGCGGCAGGGGGTCAAGGTCGCGCCCTTCAAGGCGCAGAACATGTCCCTCAATTCGTTCGTGACGCGGGAGGGTGCGGAGATCGGGCGGGCCCAGGCCATGCAGGCCCAGGCCTGTCGGGTCGAGCCGACCGCGCTGATGAATCCCGTGCTGCTCAAGCCCGGTGGCGAGCAGAGCAGCCAGGTCGTGCTGATGGGGAAGCCCGTCGGCGAGATGAGCGCGCGCGGCTATCACGGGGGGCGGCAGCAGAAGCTGCTCGGGACCGTGCTCGACTGTCTCGCCGAACTGCGGGGCACGTATGACGCGGTGATCTGTGAGGGGGCCGGCAGTCCGGCGGAGATC
>JABFXD010000079.1 GCA_013361925.1 Streptomyces sp.
CGCTTGCAGATGCGGTCCAGGAGGTTGGCGGTGGCGCGCTGGACGCGGGTGTCCACATGGCCCGGGCGGTCCAGGGACGGGGACCAGGCGAACGTCCCCGACGCGAAGACCAGGGCGCCCGAGGGGGCGCGGTAGAGGGAGGTCTCCTGGTGGCGGAGGGCGCCCTCGCTGTCGGCGTACGGGGAGTGCGCGAGCAGGATGCGGTCGTCGTGCTCGGGGAGCGCGGTGCGCGGGAAGTAGCGGTCGGCCTCGCCCGCGACCAGGCCCTCGATCTCGTCGCCGTCATGGGCGCCGGTCGCCTCCCACAGCCAGTGGCCGGCGTTGCGCACGACCAGGGGGTGGGGGTCGGGGACGCGGCCCGCGTACTGGATGCCGACCAGCTGCTGCTCGGGGCGGTCGATCTCGCGCCACAGCACCGGACGGCCGGGGCCCCTGCGCTTGCGGCAGGTCAGCAGCCGGTCCGGGACGCCGGACGGGGACGGGCCCAACTCCACCTGCCAGTACATGGTGTTGGCGGAGAGGAACACCAGCGAGGTGCCGTGGTCCCTGGCTCTTTCCACCGTGCGGCGCATGTTCGTCGACCAGTACTCGTCGTGGCCGGGGAAGACCAGACCGCGGTAGCGGGTGGGGTCGACGCGGCCGGAGTGCAGATCGCGGGCGTCGGCGTAGGCGAGGTCGTAGCCGTAGCGCTCGGCCCAGCGGATGAAGTCGTAGGCGTGGCCGACGTGCAGGGGCAGGCCCGCGCCCGCGTACGGGCGGTCGAAGGAGACGGTGGTCGCCGCGTCGGACTCGCCGAGGAGACGGCCGTCCTCGTCCCAGGCGTGGTAGAGGCTGGCGCCGGTGCGGCCGTCCTCGGGGTAGAGGTTGTACGCCTGCCAGGTGACGTCCGGCAGGAGCAGGAGCAGGTCGGCCGGCTGGTCGTGGCGGACGGTGAAGGGGACGTGGGAGCGGTAGCCGTCGGCGGTGGTGAGGACCGCCACGTACGCCCCGATGCTCCAGTAGGAGGGGATCTGCAGGCGCCAGCTCAGCCACCAGTGGTGGCAGGAGACCGTGCGGTCCGCGGTGAGGGGCGGGGGCTGGACGATGCCGGACAGGCGCGGGCTGGTGGTGATCTTCGCGGCGCCGTCACCGCCGTAGTGGCCGATGCGGTAGACGTCGACGCTGAATTCCTGGGGCGGGTCGACCGTGATGTGGAAGTCGATGGCCTCGCCGGGGGCGGCCGCGCCGGTGGAGGCGAAGCCCTTGATCTGGCGGCGGACGTCATCGGCGGCGCGGGGGCCGCCGGAGGCTCGGGGGGCGGGGATCCGGGTGCCGGTGGCTCCGGCCGGGGGCTGGGGTGGGGCGGCGTCCACATACCAGGGGACGACCTGGCCCGTGTCGTCGAAGTAGGTCTCGCTGCCGCGGAGCCAGGGGAGGGGGCCCTGGCCGAAGGGGTCCGTCACGGCGTGCGCCAGGGCTCCCGACTCCCAGCGGCGGATCGGCTCCGAACCCATGGCTGCTCCCCTCCCTCGTGCCCCCGTGTGGTCGTGCGCGCGTTTGTCTTATGTCGTAAGCCCTTGCCATGTGCGCGATCGGTCCCAGCACATCACATTACGCACGCAGGCTGTCACTATTCGTTGCGAATTGGCCGAAAGTGGAATCAGGGCTTCCGATACGGCGGCCGTCCTCAGACGAGGCGGAGCGGCTTCTCCGGGCGTATGCCCGCCTGGGTGAGCCAGTGGCGCAACGGGATGGGGTCGCCGTCCTCGATGAGGCTGAGGACCCCGGGGGCGAGGTCGGGGGTCCGCTCGCCGTCGATGAGGAGGGTCGGGCCGTCCAGCCAGTCCAGTCCGGGGGTGGCGCCGGCGGTGTCCATCGCGGCGCAGCAGACCATCGCCGTGACGTGGTCGGTGAGGAGTTCGCGGGCGGTGCGCGGGGGCTGGAGCGGGAAGAGCGGGAGGGTGGTGTCGTCCCAGGGGGGCGGGGTGTCGGGGGCCTTCGCCTTGGGGGCCGTGGCTTCCTCGCGGGCCAGTGCGGTGGTGAGGGCCGCGGCGAGGGTGGCGGTGCGTTCGTTGTCGAACTCGGCCTCGGAGTCGGCGTCGGCTTCGGTCTCGGCCCCGGCCTCGGCGGGCCCGGGATCGGGATCGGGGGCCGGTGCGGGCGGCTGGAGGCCCGGGGTCGCCAGGTAGTCCAGGACCCTCGACAACGTGGGGCCCGCCGGTTCCAAGGCCGTGGGCGGCGGGGTGTGGTGGATGCCCTGGGCGTCCAGGACCCGGTGGAGGCGGGCCGCGTCCAGGCGCCACTTTCGGTCCACCACCTCTTCCGGATACTCCTGCCAGTCCACCGGGGCCCAGTCCGGGCCGCGCTCGGCCGGGCCGCCGTGGAAGAGGCGGGCGGCGAGGAGGGAGGTCGCCTCGTCGATCGCGCCGGGCTCCTCCAGGAGGTCGCAGGCCGGGCGCTCACCCAGACGCGAGGCGAAGCCCTCGGCCAGCCGGTCACGGCGGGACAGCTCCGTCAGCGCGGCCACCACTCCGGCGTCGAGGCGGGAGGGCCAGCGGCCCATGCGCCAGGCGGGGAGCGCGACGCGGGTCAGCAGTCGGTCCCAGCCCGCGTACGCCAGGCCCACCTGCTCCTGCGCGACGATCCGCAGGCCGTAGTCCACCGCCTGCGCGCGCTCGGCCGCCGCGGCGGCCACCCCGCGCTCCATCAGCGCCGCGTGCTCCCGGCAGCTGCGCAGCAGCAGCCGCGCCACCCAGCCGACGCCCGCGCAGACCACGCGGGTCAGCGGGCAGCGGCCGGAGGTCGAGGAGACGGCGACCGCGGCGTCCAGACCGCGCACGAAACGGCGGGCCGCGGCTATGTCCGGGTGGGCGGAGGGGCCCGTACCGGCGACGACGGGCGCGAGGACCGCGCGGAGCTCGCCCACGCGCATCCACCACAGGAACGGGGAGCCGATGACGAGGACGGGGGCCGCGGTCGCCCGGCGGTTCGCGCCGCGGGCGCCGGTGAGCTCGTCCCGCTCCTCCTTCGGGGGCGGGCCGTGGGCCGGATGGGTGCGGTCCTCCAGCCAGCTGTCGCAGTCCGGGGTGAGCGCTATCGCGGAGGGGGCGGGGACGTCGAGGCGGTCGGCCAGGTCACGCACCATCCGGTACAGGTCCGGAGCGGACTCCTCGGCGATCGAAACCGTCGGACTCACCGCGGGGCGGGCGCGCGCGACGACCAGGGCGACGACGGCGGCCGCCGTCAGGACGAGGACGGCGAGCGGGGTGACGGTCCAGCGGGCGGCATGCCAGCCGGGGCCGACCAGATGGCCGGTGGTCCCGCCCGCGTACAGCACCACGGCGAACGCGGCGGGCAGCAGGGCGACGGCCAGCGCGCGACTGCGGATGCGCAGCACGGCCAGCGCCCGGGAACGAGCGGCCTGTGCGCCCGCCTCCACACCCATACCGGTCACGACCGGAGTCGCCCCCTCCCTGCTGTCCTGGCGTTGCTCATTCCCCCACTGTGGCACCCACCACCGACATCGCAATGCCGGTGGGCCAAGTGCCGGAACGCTTGCGCCGCACCCTAGTTGGGCCCTTGGCCTCCGTCAGCCGGAAAAGACATCGGTCACTCGATGGAATGGCTTTGGGGAAAGGTGGATGACGGACAGCGAGGATCAGGCCCGGGATCTTGACTCGGATTCAGTCACGTTCCTCGTCGCGTTCACAGGCGCGCAGAAGGGGCAGGCCCCGAATCCAGAGACGGATTCGGGGCCTGCTCGGTTCATCGGATCCCGTGGCCGGTTACGGCCGTTCAGGCGCCGGACGCCGCCTTCGCGGCGATGTCCGTGCGGTGCTGGGAGCCGTCGAGGTGGATGCGGCCGACGGCGGTGTACGCGCGGTCGCGGGCCTCGTGGAGGTCCTTGCCGGTCGCCGTCACGGACAGCACCCGGCCGCCCGCGCTGACCACGGCGTCGCCGTCCTGCCGGGTGCCCGCGTGCAGGACGTACGCGTGCGGGGCGTCCTCGGCGGCCACCGCGTCCAGGCCGGTGATCGGGTCGCCGGTGCGCGGGGTGCCGGGGTAGTTGTGCGAGGCGACGACCACGGTGACCGCGGCGTCCTCGCTCCAGCGCAGCGGCGGCAGATCGGCGAGGTCGCCCTTGGCGGCGGCCAGCAGGAGACCGGCCAGCGGGGTCTTCAGCCGGGCCAGGACCACCTGGGTCTCGGGGTCGCCGAAGCGGGCGTTGAACTCGATGACACGGACGCCGCGGCTGGTGATCGCGAGGCCGGCGTAGAGCAGCCCGGAGAAGGGGGTGCCGCGGCGGCGCATCTCGTCGACGGTCGGCTGGAGGACGGTGTCGAGGACCTCCTCCACCAGCTTCGGGTCCGCCCACGGCAGCGGGGAGTACGCGCCCATGCCGCCGGTGTTCGGGCCCTCGTCGCCGTCGAGGGCGCGCTTGAAGTCCTGGGCGGGCTGGAGGGGGACGACGGTCTCGCCGTCGGTGACGGCGAAGAGGGAGACCTCGGGGCCGTCCAGGAACTCCTCGATGACGACGCGGTCGCAGGCGTTGGCGTGCGCCCTGGCGGCCTCCAGGTCGTCGGTGACCACGACGCCCTTGCCCGCGGCGAGCCCGTCGTCCTTGACGACGTACGGGGCACCGAAGGCGTCGAGCGCCTCGTCGACCTCGTCGGGGTTCGTGCAGACGTAGGAGCGGGCGGTCGGCACACCGGCGCCGGCCATCACGTCCTTGGCGAAGGCCTTGGAGCCCTCCAGCTGCGCGGCCTCCTTCGAGGGGCCGAAGACCGGGACACCCAGCTCGCGCACGGCATCGGCGACACCGGCGACGAGCGGCGCCTCCGGGCCTACGACGACCAGCTCGGCGCCGAGCTCACCGGCCAGCGCGGCGACGGCCTTGCCGTCCAGGGCGTCGACCTGGCGCAGCTCGGCGACCTCGGCGATGCCGGCGTTGCCGGGAGCGCAGTACAGCGCGGTGACGTCGGGGTCGAGGGACAGGGAGCGGCACAGGGCGTGTTCGCGGGCGCCGCTGCCGATGACAAGGACCTTCACGGGGTTCAGGGTAACCGGCGGAGAGGGCGGGGCTTTGTGCGGGTTGCCGAGGGGAAGAGGGCGGGAGCCTTGTACGTTCCTCTGACGCCCTCTCTTTGAGGGCGCCCGCCCTACTCGTTCGTGAACTCCTCCATCACCGTCGCCCCGAGCTCCCGCACGATCAGTTCACGGCCGGACAGCGCCGATTCGTT
>JABFXD010000175.1 GCA_013361925.1 Streptomyces sp.
GTTGGCCCGCGCTGGGAACTTCTCCGTCATGGACCTTCCCGACGTAGGCATCCCGCCGCAGCTCGCACGCCGGATGAGCATGGCCGAGCAGTACGAGTACCTCCGTACGAGGCTGACCCGGCGGCGCGCGCTGGTGACGGCGGGCGCGGTGGCGGGCGGCCTGCTGACCGGGTGCGCGACCGACGGAAACGGTTCATCACCCCGTACGACCGCCCCGGCCTCCGCGACCACCGCGGTGCCGGGCTCCGCCGTCGTCCCCTTCGGCCGCCACCTCGCCTTCGGCGCCGACCCGAGGACGCAGATGCGGATCTCCTGGCAGGTACCGGCCGCCGTCCGCAAGCCGTACGTCCGGATCGGCGCCCGCCCCGACGACCTCGGCCGGCGGATCGAGGCCGAGATCCGCGACCTCCACACCCCCGGCGTCACCGGCGTACGCCCCACCCTGGACCAGTACTACGTGCACGCGGCCGTGGACGACCTGCTGCCCGGCACGACGTACTACTACGGCGTCGGCCACGACGGCGTCGACCCGGCCGCCCCTGAACACCGGTCGACGATCGCGTCCTTCCGTACCGCGCCCACCCGCCCGGAGAAGTTCGTGTTCACGGCCTTCGGCGACCAGGGCGTGAGCAAGGCCGCGGCGGCGAGCGACGACATCCTGCTGAAGCAGGACCCGGCCTTCCATCTGCACGCGGGCGACATCTGCTACGCCGACGTCAACGGCCGCGGCGACAAGGCGGACGGCTACGACCCGGCGTACTGGGATCTGTTCCTGAAGCAGAACGAGCAGGTCGCGCGGTCGGTGCCTTGGATGGTGACGACCGGGAACCATGACATGGAGGCCTGGTACTCCCCCGACGGCTACGGCGGGCAGCTCGCCCGCTGGTCACTCCCGGACAGCGGCTTCGACGCCCGCACGGCACCGGGCGTGTACTCCTTCGTGTACGGAAACGTCGGCTTCGTGGCGCTGGACGCCAACGACGTGTCGTACGAGATCCCCGCCAACCTCGGCCACACGGGCGGCAAGCAGACGGCGTGGCTGGACGAGAAGCTCGGGGAGCTGCGCAAGGCGGTGGACTTCGTCGTCGTCTTCTTCCACCACTGCGCCTACTCGACCTCGTCGCACGCCTCGGACGGAGGGGTGCGCACGGAGTGGCTGCCGTTGTTCGCGAAGCACCAGGTGGACCTGGTCATCAACGGGCACAACCACGTCTACGAGCGGACCGACGCGATCAAGGACGGCGGGGTGGGCCGGCGGGTACCGATCGGCGCCTCGACCGACCCGACACGGGACGGGATCGTGTACGTCACCGCGGGTGGGGGCGGCAAGGATCTGTACGGCTTCCCGGCGGGCGCGAAGGAGAGCTACGAGGGTCAGGTGCGCGACGTCGAATCCGTGGACACCTTCCGGTGGACGAAGTCACGGGCCACCGAGGCGGAGACGGTGGAGTGGTCGCGGGTGCGCTACCGGGGCTTCTCCCTCCTCAAGGTGGAGGCGGAGAACGGCAGCGCGCCGCGGCTCAAGGTGTCGGCGCTCGCGCAGAACGGCGACCGGATCGACCATTTCGAGGTGCGGCGCGGAGGGTGAGTCCGCGCCGCACCCCGTCGGGTGCGGCTCCCGGTAACAGGGTGTTTCAGTGGCCGGTCGAGCCGCCGTTGTCACGGCGGTCGAGGGCGCGCTGGAGGGCGGCCGCGGCGTTCTTGCGGTCGGACTCGCTCGTGCGAGAGGTGTGACGGACTCGACGGCGGGCGGTCGTCTCGGCCATGAGAAATCGACTCCTTCGAATTCATGGAAGGCAACGGGGGTTGCGAGACGCCGGAAGGGGCGGGGAGCGGGGGCCGCAGGGGTTGCCTGCACGGGGCCCGGCTCACGACCGCCATTCGCTTGATCGAGCGAGACGTTCGGCTCCTACAAAGCTAAGGGAGGCGGCCGTGTCTGTCTCCACAATTACTCGGACTTCCTACTATCTGAGACGGTGGATTGGGTCACACTGCCCTGAGCTGGGGTTTTGCGGTGGCCGCGGCGGGATTGGCATGTGCCCGCAGCTCTCGGAGCTCTCGGACGAGGGCACGGACGCCGACTGTGGCGGCGAGCTCAGGGGTGGTGACGTATCCGATCTGACGGGTCGGCCGGTCGGGGCCGAGATCGGTGATCTGCGTCGAGAGTGGTGCTCCGGTGAGGGACAGCGCGGGCATGATCGCCATACCGAGACCACTGCTCACCATCGAGAGCACCGCTCCGTCGTCCTCGGCGCGGACGGTCGCGGCGGGAATCCAGTCCTGGGCGGCCCACCAGGTGCGGGTGCAGGAGGAGCAGTTCTCCCGCCAGTCGACCAGGGGCAGAGAGCGCGGGTCGGGGTGACCGGCCGGGTGCAGTCTGCGGATCCAGGGCTTCCTGGTGAGCAACTACCGGGAGGTGCAACGGGAGTTGGAGGGGTTCGCCGTCCCGCACCTCCAGCGGGGCACGCTCGCCCTCGACGAGACGGTGGTGGACGGCTTCGAGCGGATCGTGGAGGCGTTCCTGCTGATGCCGCGCGGTGGCAACACGGGGAAGATCCTGGTGCGGGCGACGACCGTCTAACCACTCAAAGGCACTTGACCGGTGCGGCGGCGCATGATGAAGTGGCCTAACCATCAAAAATCTATTAGGGGGTTAGCAGTAATGGCCACCGCCCACCGCACCACCACCGTCCGCGGCCTGGAGATCCACTACCGCGAGGCCGGCCCCACCGACGCCCCGGTCCTCCTCCTGCTGCACGGCTTCCCCACCAGCTCGCACATGTTCCGCGAGCTGATCCCCCGCCTGGCCGACAGCTACCGCCTCATCGCCCCCGACCACATCGGCTTCGGCCGCTCGACGGCCCCGGACGCCGCCGACTTCCCGTACACCTTCGCCGAACTCGCCGCCATCACCGGCGAGTTCACCGAACAGCTCGGCATCGACCGGTACGCCCTCTACATCCAGGACTACGGCGCCCCGATCGGCCTGCGCCTCGCCCTCGCCCACCCCGAGCGCGTCACGGCGATCGTCACCCAGAACGGCAACGCCTACGAGGAGGGGCTGGGAAAGGAGGCCTGGGCGCCGGTCCTCGCGCTCATCGCGGAGCGGACCCCGGAAACGGAGGCGCCGGTACGGGAGATCAGCTCACCGGACGGCATCGAATGGCAGTACCTGCACGGCGTACCGGAGGAGTACCGGGAGCTCGTGGCGCCGGAGGCCTACGAGCACGACGCGGCCCTGATGGCCCGCCCCGGCCAGCCGGAGATCCAGCTCGACCTGATCTCCGACTACGGCTCCAACTTCGCCCTGTACCCGGATTTCCACGCGTACTTCCGCGACAGCCAGGTCCCGCTCCTCGCCGCCTGGGGCGCCCACGACGAGATCTTCGTCCCGGCCGGAGCGCTGGCCTTCCAACGCGACCTCCCGAAGGCCGAGATCCACCTGCTCCCCACGGGCCACTTCGCCCTGGAGACCCACGCGGCACAGATCGCGGACCTCATGCGCGACTTCCTGGGCCGGCACACGAAGGGGCCGGACGGCAGCCCGGCCCCTCAGTTCGTGTGACGTGGTGTCAGCCCATGTGCGGGTAGGTGTAGTCGGTCGGCGGGACCAGGGTCTCCTTGATCGCGCGGGTCAGCGTCCAGCGCATCAGGTTCTGCGGGGCGCCGGCCTTGTCGTTGGTGCCGGAGGCGCGGCCGCCGCCGAAGGGCTGCTGGCCGACGACGGCACCGGTCGACTTGTCGTTGATGTAGAAGTTGCCGGCCGCGTAGCGGAGCTTGTCCATCGTGTACGCCGTCGCCGCGCGGTCGGAGGAGATCACCGAGCCGGTCAGGGCGTAGTCGGACGCCGACTCCATCTGGGTCAGCATCTCGTCGTAGCGGTCGTCCTCGTAGACGTGCACCGCGAGGAACGGGCCGAAGTACTCGGTCGTGAAGACCTCGTTCTCCGGGTCGCTGCACTCGACGACCGTCGGGCGGACGAAGTAGCCGACCGAGTCGTCGTACGAACCGCCCGCGACGATCGTGCAGGTGGGGTCGGCCTTGGCGCGGTCGATGGCGGCCTTGTTCTTGGCGAACGCGCGCTCGTCGATGACCGCGCCGACGAAGTTCGCCAGGTCGGTGACGTCACCCATGGTCAGGTAGTCGACCTCGGCCGCGAACTCCTCCTTGAAGCCGGAGTTCCAGATCGACGCCGGGATGTAGGCGCGGGAGGTCGCGCTGCACTTCTGGCCCTGGTACTCGAAGGCGCCCCGGGTGAGGGCCGTCTTGAGGATCGCCCTGTCGGCGCTCGGGTGGGCGACGACGAAGTCCTTGCCGCCGGTCTCGCCGACCAGACGCGGGTAGGAGCGGTACTTCTCGATGTTGGCGCCGACCGTCTTCCACAGGTACTGGAAGGTCTTGGTGGAGCCGGTGAAGTGGATGCCGGCGAGGTCACGGTGCTCAAGGGCGACCTTGGAGACCTCGATGCCGTCACCGGTCACCAGGTTGATGACACCCTTCGGCAGCCCGGCCTCCTCCAGGAGCTGCATCAGCAGCACGGCCGCGTGGGTCTGCGTCGGGGACGGCTTCCAGACGACGACGTTGCCCATGAGCGCGGGCGCGGTCGGCAGGTTGCCCGCGATCGCCGTGAAGTTGAACGGCGTGATGGCGTAGACGAAGCCTTCGAGCGGACGGTGGTCGAGACGGTTCCAGACGCCCGGGGAGTTGGCCGGGGGCTGCTCGGCGAGCAGGTCGCGGGCGTACTTGACGTTGAAGCGCCAGAAGTCGACCAGCTCACAGGGGGTGTCGATCTCGGCCTGCTGGGCGGTCTTCGACTGCCCGAGCATGGTGGAGGCCGCGAGGGTCTCGCGCCACGGGCCGGCCAGCAGCTCGGCGGCGCGCAGGATGATCGCGGCACGGTCGTCGAAGGACATCGCGCGCCAGGCGGGCGCGGCGGCGAGGGCCGCGTCGATCGCGTCCTGGGCGTCCTGCTGGGTGGCGTTGGCGTACGTGCCGAGGCGGGACTTGTGGTTGTGCGGCTGAACGACGTCGAAACGGTCGCCGCCACCCATCCTCTTCTCGCCGCCGATGGTCATCGGCAGGTCGATCGGGTTCTCGGCCAGCTCCTTGAGCTTGGCCTCCAGGCGGGCACGCTCGGGCGAGCCGGGGGCGTAGCCGTGCACCGGCTCGTTGACGGGGGTGGGGACCTGGGTCACAGCGTCCATGAGATCCGTAACT
>JABFXD010000377.1 GCA_013361925.1 Streptomyces sp.
CGAGACGCGGGGGCGGCCCTTCGGCTACTACGTCCACGGCGGCAGCGATGTCACCGGCGCGGTCCGCGGCATCGAGGCCATCACCACGGGCCTCGGCTGGCGCCGTGCGGCGGATGTCGTGACGGTGACCGGCGCGCCGGGCAAGTCCGATGTGGAGGCCTGCTGGGAGCTGGGGGCGACGGTCGCGGCCGGGCTGATGGGGTGACGGCGGCCTCGCTCCGAGGGCGAAGAGGTCTCATCGCTCCGGAGCGTCTCACCGCTCCGGAGTGTTTAGTCCCTCCGGAGTTCCTCGTCCCTCCGGAGGGACGAAGCGGGTGGCGGCTACTGCGGGCTCAGTAGCCCGCACAGCCCGCAGCGGGACGACGACGCGGGCGGGCTCGCGGGGCGAGCATGAGGCGGTGTGCAGCACCGCCCGCGCCGCGTCGGCGCCGTACCGGAAGGCGTGACCCCGATGAGAACTCGTACCAGCCTCGGGCTGGAACAGGCGGAGTTCCGCGATGTGAGCTGTGGCGGGGCCACGACATCGGCGTCGGCGCCCGACCGGACATCCGCATCGCCAGCAGCCGGGCGACGACGCGGGACCCCCGCCGGGACAGTCCGGGTGATCTGATCGAGCACGGACGTCGAGTCCCCTGACGTGGCTGCTTTTCTCTGTCGACTGGGCCGACTGGCCTTCCGGCGGCGTGGATAAGTCGCCCGGACAGACGGCCACCGTCACCGACGTCGCCGCCCGTGACCGCGCCCAACTGGTCGTCATCGCCTACCAGACCGGGCTGGTACGGCCCGCGTAGGGATCACGCTGACGCGGACCGTCCACTCGACTCGGAGGAGGGGATGCCATGCTGGCCGCATGGGTGATCACGCGCGACACGACTCCGTACGGCACAGCTACGACACCGTGGCCGAGGAGTACACGACCCGGCTGCACGCCGAGCTCGAAGGCAAGCCCCTCGACCGGGCGTTGCTCACGGCGCTCCTCGAACAGACCGAACCGGGGGCGCCGGTGGGCGACTTGGGCTGCGGGCCCGGGCATGTGGCGGCCTGGCTGGCGGAGAAGGGTGCGCGGACGGTCGGCGTCGACCTGTCGGAGGGGATGGTCGAGGCGGGGCGCAGCCGGTTCCCGCAGGTGGAGTTCCGGCAGGGCGACCTGCTGGAACTGCCCGCCGAGGACGCCGAGTTCGGCTCCCTGGTCGCGCTCTACACCGTCATCCATCTCGAACCGGCCGAACTGCCGCGCGCCTTTGAGGAGATGGCGCGGGTGCTGCGCCCCGGGGGCCCGCTCCTTCTCTCCTTCCACATCGGCGAGGAGGTCCGGCACCTGGACGAGTGGTGGGGCCACTCCGTGGACGTCGACTTCCGCTTCCTCGACCCCGCCCATGTCGCGGGCCTGCTCGAAGCGGCGGGCCTCACGGTCGAGATGAAGCTGGAGCGCACGCACTACGCCCACGAGGCGGAGACCCGCCGCGCCTACGTGCTGGCCCGCCGCTCCTGACAGGTCACGACCGGCTGGTAGAACCCCGTCGCCTCCGGCGCGTGCCACAGGACGTCGGCGAAGCCGGCCTCCGCGAGCAGCCGCGTGAGCACAGGCCGCGTCAGGGCCCAGTAGGTGGTGGTGCGCCGCCGGACCGTCCAGCCCTCGCCCGCAGGGATCAGCTGGAAGTGCTCCAGGTCGTAGCGCTCCCCGTCCTCGTGCCAGTGCCACAGCTGGAAGGTGATCACTCGGCCGTCCGGCGTCTGCCCGACCTGGGGCGCTGTGGAGGTGGGCCGGGTGCGGCGGAGCTCGTCGTAGTCCCGGAGCGTGAGCACCAGCAGCCCGCCGTCCCGCAGCACGCGCCGGATCTCGCCCAGCGCCGCCGAGACGTCCTGCGCGCAGAGCAGATGGGGCAGCGCGTTGTCGGCGCACACGACGACGTCGAAGACAGACGCCCCGAACGGCAGTCGGCGCATGTCCGCGGCGGCCGTCGGGAGCCGGATGCCTCGCGAGGCGGCTTCGACCGTGGCGCGCGCGGCGGCGCGGGGGCTCAGGTCGCTGCCGACGACGTCGTACCCGGCCCCGGCCAGTCCGATGGCCTGGGTGCCGATGCCGCAGGCGCAGTCCAGGACGCGATGCGGCCCCGCGCCGAGGCGCCGCTGGACCAGGGTGTCCAGGACGGCGGCCTGACGGGCCGTGCTCGCCTCCCAGTCCGCGAACATCAGGTGGTAGTCGGCGGCCAGGTCGTCGTAGAAGTCCCGGGTCGAGGACATGCGCACACCTTTCGCCGCGACGGTCAGGTCAGCACCGCCTCCCAAGTATCGACCGCGTAGTGGAGGCTCAGGCCGTTGCGCCCGTACAGTTCGGGCGCGCCGGTCGCGTTGGCCGTGTCCACGCCCAGCCCCACGGTGTCCCGCCCCCGCGCGGCGAACGCGGCGAAGGCCTGCCGGAGCAGCAGCCCGCCCAGGCCCCTTCCGCGCGCCTCCCGCAGCACCCCGACGCTGCGGATCCACCCCATGGCCTCACGATCGTCCCGCGCGATCAGGAACCCGGCGTCCCCCCACTCCTCGGTGCCGACGAGCCACACCAGGGACCAGTCGAGGCGCTCGGCGTCGATGTCGTGGAGCCACTGGTCGTACGTACGGGGCTGGAAGTCGAAGTGCTCGGCGAAGGTGGACTGGTGGAGCAGATGGGCGCGTCGGCGATCCGCCTCGGCGGTGCAGGGGCGGATGCGCACGCCTCGGGGTGGTTCCGGCGCGCGGTCCTCGGCCCGGTGCAGAGGGCGTCGCAGCACGTGGTAGCGCCGTACGACGTACCAGCCGCGCTCGTCGAGGAGCGAAGTGTCCAGCGTGGGACGCGTGTTGAGGTGCAGATGGACGACGGCCTTGGCGGCGCCGTTGTCCCGGGCCCTGGCGAGGGCCCTGATCTGGAGGGCGTCGAGGATCTGTGCCCCGGCCCGCTGGTGCTCGGGCAGGACGTAGTGGTCGACGTCGATCCGCTCGTTCCCGGAGTCGTCCCACAGCAGCCCGTACGCCACCAGCCGCTCCCCGTCGAAGGCCAGCCAGGAGTCGCGCTCCAGGTCGACCTCGGGATGCCGCAGATCGGCCTCGACCGTGGCGAGGTCGGTCTCCCGCCGGCCGATCTCGATCTCGTCGACGGCGTTGAGCAGCTCGGTGATCGCGGGCGCGTCGGCGAACCCGGCGCGGCGCTGAAGGTAGGGCATGAGGGCCAGGGTCCTGGCGGCGGCGGGCGGTCGCAACGGGTTTTCGGCGCCCGGCGACCGACACGGTTTGCCCGGGCGTGGGACGCCGTGCGAGCCTCGTACGTCATCTCTCCGGAAGGACCCCTCGTGACACTCGGCATGGTTCTGGGCGACGTCTCCTCGCGCGCTTCGACGCGGGAG
This sequence comes from Streptomyces sp., assembly GCA_013361925.1. Taxonomy (GTDB): domain Bacteria; phylum Actinomycetota; class Actinomycetes; order Streptomycetales; family Streptomycetaceae; genus Streptomyces. The sequence continues at coordinate 3,375 of JABFXD010000377.1, forward strand.
CCGTAGCTTCACCTGCCCCGATCCCCGAGCCCGTGCCGTAGCACGGGCCGTCGGTGCTGCTCCTCGTCGAAGTGCTCTTCGTGCCCCCGCACTTCGACCACGAGGAGTACCTCCGTGTCCACGATCCACTGGACCGAAGACCGCACCGCCCGATCCGCCCGCTGGCACTCCGAGAGCGCCGCCCCACCGCCCCGCCGGATCGTCGTCGCCGACGACCGGACGAAGGCCGCCACCGCCTACCGACTCGCCTGCGAGGGCACGGCGTTGCTGTGGCGGGGCGACTTCCACCACGCACGTCAGCTGCTGAGCGCGATGCGCCGGCGTGTCGACGGTCGACCGGCCCGTCCGGGGGACACCCCGGAGGAGTCCTTCCATCTGCACCGCCGGGCGCGCGGCCATCGCGCCCGGGTCCTGGGCAGGCTGATCGTGCTGCTGGAGGACGACCACAGCCTGGACCTGCGCCGGGCTCCCGATGTACGCCGGGCGTGCGCCGAGGCGTACGGCCCGCCGGCCGGGTCCATGGCGGTCGCCCTGACCGAGCTGCTCGGTGTCATCGGCGCGCGGGAGTGGCGTGCGAAGGGCGTCGAGGTGCCGGCCCTCGGCGCCCGCGTCCACCCGCACTACGGAGTGTTCTCCCCGGTCAGGGGCGAGTACGTCGACCTCGTCGCACAGGCGCCGCTGCCCGCGGCCGTGCCCTGCCGGACCGCCTTCGACCTCGGCACGGGGACGGGGGTGCTCGCCGCCCTCCTGGCCGGGCGCGGTGTCGAACGCGTCGTCGCCACCGACATCGCGCCGCGCGCCCTGGCCTGCGCCCGCGACAACGTCCGGCGGCTGGGGCTCACCGGGCGGGTCGAGATCGTGGGCCCCGCCCTGTTCCCGCAGGGCCGCGCCGACCTCGTCGTGTGCAACCCGCCCTGGCTGCCGGCCCGGCCCACGTCCGCCGTCGAGCAGGGCGTGTACGACCCCGACAGTGCGATGCTGCACGGCTTCCTGGACGGCCTGGCGGACCACCTCGCCCCGGGCGGCGAGGGCTGGCTCGTCCTCTCCGACCTCGCGGAGCACCTCGGTCTGCGGACCCGCGAGGAACTGCTCACCGCCGTCGCGGCAGCCGGCCTCCGGGTGGTGGACCGGCTCGACACCCGGCCACGGCACCCCCGGTCGAGGGACACCACGGACCCGCTCCACGCCGCCAGGGCCGCGGAGGTCACCTCGCTGTGGCGCCTGGCCGCCCGTCCCTCCATGTCGGCGTGTCGGAGGCGAAACGCCCTGTAACGTCACGCCTCCAGGCCTGGCTCGCGCTCGGGGGAACCCCATGGACTACTACGATCTCGGCACCCACACCCGCACCGTGACCACCACCTCTCCCGAGGCCCAACTCTGGTTCGACCGCGGGCTGGTGTGGACGTACGCCTTCCATCACGAGGAGGCCGTCAGATGCTTCCAGGCCGCCGCCGAGGCCGATCCCGACTGCGCCATGGCCCACTGGGGCATCGCGTACGCGCTCGGCCCCAACTACAACAAGCCGTGGGAGTTCTTCGACGGTGACGACCTCGCCCGGACCGTCGAGCGCACCCACGCCGCGGTGGAGCTCGCCCACGAGAAGGCTGCCACCGGCGCCACCCCCGTGGAGCGGGCCCTCATCGAAGCGCTGCGCGCCCGCTGTCCGCAGGCGCACCCCGTGGCGGACTGCGCGGTGTGGAACGAGCCCTACGCCGACCGTATGCGCGCCGTCCATGAACTCGCCCCCGACGACGCCGACATCGCCGCGCTGTACGCCGACGCCCTGATGAACCTGACCCCTTGGCAGCTGTGGGACCTGAGGACCGGCGAACCGGCGGACG
>JABFXD010000145.1 GCA_013361925.1 Streptomyces sp.
GCCATCGTCAAGTACGGCTGCACGCCCGAGGCGCACGAACCGATGTGGAACACCTGGCTGATGACGACGACCATCGTCTGGATGGGGCTCACGGGCCGCCACGCCCTGTGGTTCGACGGCATCACCCAGGGCCTCCCCGCGGCCGAGGCGTGCCCGCTGTGCGACCTGCAGCCCAACCCCTGCACCGGCATCCTCACCGAGGGCACCACCCTCACCGTCGCCCCGCGGGCCACCGTACCGGCGCTGAGCGCCCGGACCGCCGAGCTGTCCGCCCGCTGCAAGGTCCAACACCCCCGGGCATGGCCCCTGTTCGACGCCGAGCTGCATGCCTTCGAGGCGGTGCACGGCCCCTGGTCCGGCGACATCGACAACGCGTGGGAGATACTGCGCCGCACCTACATAGCCGGCGTGGAGGCGTCCATGGCCGCACCGTCCCCGGACCGCGCCCGTGCGGTCCAGGTGGACGCCGGCGTGGTCGGTGCCGAGAGGTTCCACGCCCTGCACGACCCTCGGACCGGCAGGGAGGACATCACGCTGCTGGCCTACATGTTCGCCTGCGCCCACCCGCACTTCCTCTGGAACGCCACGGGGTACGTCCCGACGGACGTGGCGGGCGACTGGCTCGACGGCTGACCGCGAACACACCGCTGCCCGGCCGGGGTTCTGGCCGGGCAGCGGTGGTGTCGGGCGGGAGCGGTGTCAGACGGAGAACTCGACAGGCAGGCTGTCGAGTCGGAACTCCCAGGTGGAGGCGGTCGAGGAGAGTTCCTCCGACGGCACCGCCAGACGCAGGCCCGGCAGCCGGTGCAGCAGGACGTCCACGCCGATCTCGATGATGGACTGACCGATGCTCTGCCCCGGGCACTCGTGCGGTCCGGCGCTGAACGCCAGGTGCGACTGGTTGCCCTGCACGGCCACGTCCGCGTCGGGCCGTACCTCCGGGTCGACGTTGCCTGCGGCCAGGCCGAGTACCAGGAGCTCGCCCTCCTGGATGTGATGGCCGCCCAGTTCCAGGTCGGCGGCGGCGAAGCGGCCCGGCAGCACGGCCAGCGGCGGGGTGTCCCACATGACCTCCTCCACCACCGAGGAGATGTTCAGCTGCCCGCTGACCAGACCGGACAGCCGGGCGGAGTCGGTGAGGACCAGTTGCAGCACCCGGGCCAGCAGGTTGCTGGTGGTGGTGTGCGCGGCGATCAGCACCAGACGCAGATGGCTGACGACCTCGTCGTGGTCGAGCCCGGCCGGGTGCTCCAGCAGGGCCGTGGCGAAGTCGGAGCCGGGCTCGGCGCGCTTGCGCTCGGCGAGGTCCGAGAGGATCTGCATGATCCGGCCGTTGTGCTCCAGAGCGCCCTCGCCGCCCTTGAAGACCTGGGCACACGACTCGACCAGGCGGACCCCGTCCTCCGTGCGCAGGCCCAGGATCCGGGTGAGCACGAGCATCGGCAGGAGCTCGGCGTAGTCGGCCACCAGGTCGGCGTGCCCCGTGTCGGCGAACGCGTCGATCTGCTTGTTGGCGAAGTACGTGGCATGCCGTCGCACGCCACGGCTGGACGCCGCGAGCAGGCCGTCGGTGACCGCGCCGCGCAGCCGTCGGTGCGGCTCGCCGTCCTGCGAGACGCAGTCGGGCCGCCAGCCGACCATCGGGATCAGCGGGTGCGTCTCCGGGATGTGCCCCTCCCGCCAGTCCCGCCAGATGCGTGCGTCCCGGCTGAACTGGCGGGGGTTGTCGAGCACCCGCCGGTTGTCCCGGTAGCCCAGGACCAGCCAGGCCGGCACGTCACCCTCCAGCAGCACCGGCGCGACCGAACCGTGCTCCTTGCGCAGCCGCTCGTAGATCGCCTGCGGGTCGGTCGCCGCCTCCGGCCCGTAGAGCCTGGCGAGATCGACTCCGCCGTGGGCGACGGGGCAGCCGCGCGGGGCGTCGGTGCCGTTTAAGGGCTGATCGGTCATCGGGACTCCAGAGCGACGGCGGAGCGGTCCTTCAAGTGACGTATGAGGGCGACCAGTACGTCACGGCTGGAAGCCCGGTCGCGGGCGTCGCAGGCCACGACCGGGATGTGCTCGGGGATGTCCAGGGCGTCCCGGATCTCCTCGACGGGGTAGTCCTTGGAGTCCGGGAAGACGTTCAGGGCGACGACGAAGGGGACGTTCTGCCGCTCCATCTCCTCGATCGCCCGGAAGCTGGAGGCGAGCCGGCGGGTGTCCACCAGCACGACCGCGCCGAGGGCGCCCTTGAACAGCCCGTTCCACAGGAACCAGAACCGCTCCTGGCCGGGGGTGCCGAACAGGTACAGCATCAGGCTGTCGTTGAGGCTGATCTTGCCGAAGTCCAGGCTGACGGTGGTCTCCGTCTTGTCCGCGACGCCGATCAGGTGGTCGACGTCGGCGCTGGCCTGGGTGAGGGTCTCCTCGGTGGTCAGCGGCTTGATGTCGCTGACCGAGCGGACCATCGTGGTCTTCCCGGTGCCGAAGCCGCCGGCGATCATCACCTTCACCGAGCGGGTCCCGCCGGCGTCCGGCCCGGGATGGTCAAAGCCTTTGAAGTCCACTGAGTACCTCCTCAAGGAGCGCGAGGTCGGGCCCGCGGCCGGCACCGTGCGCCGGGATGGGGTCACGGGCTTCGACGCGGTCTGCCTCCAGCAGGTCCGCCAGCAGCACCGCGAGAATGTTGAAGGGCAATCCGAGGTGGGCGCAGAGTTCGGCCACCGACAGCGGATCGCGGCAGCGCCGGACGATCTCCTCGTGCTCGTGCTGCATCCCCGTGCCCGGGGTGGATCGGGAGACGATGAGGGTTGCCACGTCGAGACTCGACGCCGAACCGCCCGGTCCGCTACGTCCCCCGGTGAGGACGTAGTAGCGCTCGAGACCGGACGGATCCGTGGGCCGGCGGGGAGCACTCATCCAGAGTGCTCCTCCAGGCGCGGAGTGGTGCCGAGGAGCTCACCCATCCGGCGGGCCAGGTCCCTCATCTGATGCCCGAGCAGCCCCTGGTCGAGGCCCTCACGGGCGAGCACACCGAGATACGTCTCCACACCCGCGCGTACGACGAAGAGGTGCCCGCCGTCGACCTCGATCATCGCCAGCCGCAACTGGCCCAGCTGGCCGCCGGGCCGGGCGAACTGCTCCGCGACCGGCTGGGCCAGCGCCTGCAGGCCGGCCACCACCGCCGCGAAGCGGTCCACGTCGTCGGGGTCCTCGGCGCCGAAGGAGGTGATGGCCTTGCCGTCGCTGGAGGCCACGAGGGCGAAACGGATCTCCGGGATGGACTCCACGAGATCGCGGAGCGCCCAGCTCACGTCGGTTCCCTGTTGCGTCATGTCGACTCAGTCGCTCTCTTCAGTGCTGTGCTCGGTGGACTCGCGGCCGTCGGCCGTGCCGTCGCCGCCCTGGACCGGACCGGACTCGCGTCCGGCGGTGGCGAAGGCGGCCAGGCCGGCGAAGGACGCGTCCGGCGGGACGGCGGAGACGGCTGACGTCGTCTCCTCGCCCGGCTCCGGGCGCGCGGCCGGGGTGTACCGGACCTCCTCGCTCCGCCTGCTCCGGCGCCGGGGCAGTCCGCCGGGCGTGGTGTCCGCGGCCCCCGTCGTGTCGGTCACCTCGGTCGTCTCGATCGCCGCGGCGGCGGGTGCCGGGGTCTCCTCCCTGGCGGGTGCCGGGGCGGAGGCCTGCACCACCGGTGCGGCCGCGGGCAGCGGGCTGAAGTACTTGTGCGGGACCACCACGACCACCGAGGTGCCGAGCCAGGGCGAGTCCGCGTAGGTGACGCGGATGCCGTAGCGACGGGCGAGGATGCCGACGACCCTGAGACCGATCGTCGCGTCCTCCGAGACACCGCCGAGTCCGGGACCGGATCCGGTACCGGCCAGGGCCTGCTCGGCCTCGCGCTTCTTCTCCTCGCTCAGACCCTTGCCGGAGTCCTGGATCTCGATGCCGACACCGTTCGGCACCTCCTTGCCGGAGACGAGCACCGGCTCGGTGGGCGGCGAGTAGCGGGCCGCGTTGTCCAGGAGGTGGGCGAAGATCAGCGTGAGGTGGTCCACCAGACCGCCGTCGACGCCGAGTTCGGGCAGCTGGCGTACGTCGACCCGGTGGAAGTCCTTGATCCGGCCGATGCCGCCGCGGACCACGCTGAGCAGCCGCTGCGGTTCCTGCCACTGCCGGCCGGGACGGTCCGAGCCGCCCAGCACGCCGATGCTGGCGGCGAGACAGTCGGCGGGGCCGATCTCCTGGTCGAGCTCCATGAGCCCGCGCGCCACGGCGGGCAGCCGGCCGTGCTCACCCTGCATCTCGTGCAGCCGGCCGCGAAGCTTGCTGGTCAGCACATGGATGCGGTTGCCGATGCCGATGACGGCCTGCTCGGCGGCGGTGGACCGGTCGAACTCGCGCTCGACGCCGATCAGCGAGGTCCGCAGCACCTTGCGCAGCTCGGCCTGGAGCTCGGAACTCACCTTGGCGCACTGGTTGCTGGCCGGCAGCAGGTCGTCGACGGCGTCACCGGCGCGCAGTTGCTCCAGCGCCTCGGGCAGCTGCTCGTCGGCGAGCCGGGCCACGGCGGACAGCTGGTGGGCCAGCTGCTCCTGCCAGACCTCGGCCTGGTCGGCGAGCTGTGCCTCGTACGACGAGGCCTGCTCGGTCAACCGTCCCTCGTAGGCGCGGGCCTGCTCGGCGAGCCGCTCCTCATAACCGGCGACCTGCTCGGCGAGCCGTTCCTCGTAGCCTGCGGCCTGGTCGGCGAGGCGGGCGTCCTGGGCCGCGTGTTCCGCGGAGAACTTCCGTTCCAGGCCCGCGACATGCTGCTGCCACTGCTGGGAGTGCTCGGCCTGCGAGGTGCGGAAGCCGGCCTCGGCGCGGTGCAGCTGCTTGCGCGTGCGGACCAGGAGCCGGACGCACACCGTGCTGGCCGCCGTGGCGGCGGCACCGGCGACGGCCGCGGTTATTCGCTCCGAGCTCATGAACGTGGCGGCAACTGTCCCGCCTCCTAAGGCCAGGGGCATCAGCCACCAGCTGTACCAGGCGACAGGGGCCCGCGCCGCCGGCGGCGGAGTGGCGAGTTCCATCTGCATCCTTCGAAGCAACACGATCGAACAGGGGGGTGTGCAAGGGGGGAAGCACTCTGACCAATGCGCACGGCAAGACGACCGATCACGACCGAGTCAACTCGCAGCGCCGCAGGGGAGCTTATCGGGTTTGAACCCGAAAGGATCAACCTCA
>JABFXD010000475.1 GCA_013361925.1 Streptomyces sp.
CGAGGGGCCGTACGGACTCCAGGCAGCGTCGGATCACATGCGCCTCGTTCTTGACGATCATATTGAGGCAGACCGCGTTTGTGTTATTCATGGCATTTTCTTTTCTCTGCAGAAAAGGACCGCCCGGTGAAATTATCCGGCCCCGGGGGTGCGTGCAAGGAGCCACCGGCGAAAGGGCAGGTATAGGTATTCCCATGGTCATCGCCGCGCAGCTCCCTCCGCCTCGCGAAGAATTCCGGCCCGATGTCGCGGACACTCCCGCGCGGGGCCGGGTGATGCTCTGGCTGGGGCCGCTCGCCCTCGCCCTGGGCCTGGGCGCCTTCGGGCTCACCGGCTCGCTGCTCAGCCGCGACGAGCTGGTCACCTGGGACATGGCCGGCCGCGACACGGACCGGATCCTCGCCACGGTGCGCAACGTCGACGCCGTCCACGGCACCTATTACCTGCTGATGCACGGTTGGGTGGAGCTCTTCGGGGATTCGGTCCTTTCGCTGCGGCTGCCTTCCCTGTTCGCGGCGGCCGGGGCGGCGGGCGTCGTGGCGCTCCTCGGGAACCGGCTCTTCGGATATCGGGCCGGAATTCTCGCCGGGATTCTCTTCGCGCTCGTCCCGGCGGTGAGCCGCTATGGCCAGGAAGCCCGCTCCTACGCGCTGGTGATGCTCGCCGTCGCTCTCGCCACGCTCCTGCTGCTCCGCGCCCTGGACCGACCGCGCGGCCCCTGGCGCTGGGCCGCCTACGCGCTCGCGCTCGCCGTCACCGGACTGCTGCATCTGATCGCGCTGTCCGTCGTGACGGCCCACGTCTGTCTGGTCGCCGTCCACGCGCGCCGCGACCGCTTCCTGTGGTGGCGGGCCGGCCTCGCCCTCGCCGCGGTCGCCGCGGTGGTCGTCCCGTTCGCCCTGCTCGGCCGCTCCCAGGTCGGACGCCAGCTGTACTGGGTTCCCGCGCCCGACGGCTGGGCGCTGCTCTTTCTCCCCGGCGAGGTCTTCGCCTCCGCGGTCGGCGCCGGAGCCCTGATCGCCCTGGCCCTGGCGGCCCGCTCCGAGCGCAGGGCACCGCTGCTGCTGTGCGGCACCTGGGCGCTGCTGCCCCCGGCCCTGGTCTGGGCCGTCTCCCACGGCGAGGTCTCCTACTTCCGCGGCGTCTACGTCCTGTTCACCCTCCCCGCCTGGGCTCTGCTCGCCGGTTCGGGCCTCGCCTCGGCCCGGCGTTCCTGGAAGGCGGCGGCGTCGGTGGTCGTGGCGCTGGCCCTGCTCACGCTGCCGGACCAGCGGCTGCTGCGGCAGCCCTTCGAGCACAACGCCCCGGTGCCCCTCGACTACGCGGCCGCGGCGGAGGTGATCGAACGGCTCCACCGGCCCGGGGACGCCGTGGTCTACGACCGCTTCGACAGCTGGCAGCTCGACGGTGGTGTGCGGTACTACCTGCCGCGTGAGCTGAAGCTGCGGGATGTCTTCCTGGCGCGGACCCCGGCCGAGATCGACGATCTCTACACGGTCCAGTGCCCTGTCCCGGAGCTGTGCCTCAAGGGCGAGCGCCGGATCTGGCTGCTGACGCAGGGGACCGACTTCCCCTTCAACGCGATCGATCCGGCGCAGGCGGGGGCCTTGCGGAGCCGGTACAGGATCTCGACGAGCACGCAGGTGACGGGGATGACGGTGAGTCTGCTGGAGCGCAACGATGCGGCAGGGGGTGCCCGGCAGTCCTGACATGCTGCCGGACAGTCCCTTGCCGTGGTGCTACTTGACTCAGACCCCGCCGTTCACGGCGCCTGGGGTCGGTTGCAGGGTCACGAGGGTCCAACCGTCGGGATCTTCGCAGGTCAGAGTCGGCGAGCTGCCGGTGTCCACATCACACGTGGTCTCCCAGATCGCACCGGCCGTGGTGATGACGTCGATGTTGACGTCTCCTTCCGTGCCCCCACCCAGGGCCTGCTGGGCGATGGAGATTCCACAGGCGTTCGAGGGATAGTCGTCGAGGCCGCTGAGGTCGGTCCACAGGTACGGCCCGGGATTCGGCTGGAGGTCGCGAATGCCGGCGTAGGCCCGGGTGATCGGGTCGCTGTCGGTCGCCGGGGACAGCACGGCCCGCAACTCGAAGTTGTTCTCGTCCCGGGTGGCGTCGATGTCGACACACGGGCCGGCCGCGCCGGTGGCTCCGGTCGCGCCCGTGGCTCCGGTCGCTCCGGTCGCCCCGGTGGCACCCGTGGCGCCTTGCGTACCGCCCTCGCCAGGAGCGCCCGTGGCCCCGGTCGCCCCGGTGGCACCCGTCGCACCCGTCGCGCCCTTCGGCCCCGTGGCGCCCTTCGGACCCGTCGCCCCGGTGGCGCCCTTGCAGTTGTCCTTCCCGGTGTACGCCTCCGCGCCCGCTCTCGACTGATGGGGCTTGTGCGGCTTGCACTTGTCGCCCGTCTGCGGTGTCGCGGCCGGTTTGTCGGAGACCGCCCGCGCGGCCGCCGCGGCCGGCGTGATCACTCCGCCGGCGATCACCAGAGCGAGGGAGGTCAGCACCCCGGCCTTCTGGAACCTCGCCCGGGCCAGTGGCCCCAGCAGCGAGCGAGTGGGTCGAGGACTCATGGGCATGCTCCTTGGCACGAAACGGGCCCGGGGGAGTTCCCGGACCTCGGTGCGAGGGTGACCTGATCACCCACGACAACCGCCGCGCGCGCGGCGGACGCGCCGTCAAATAGGTAAAACGGTCTAGCGCACAAGCCTTGTGACGGCATCGCAACCCACGAGGTGCATCCGGGCCGCGGGCCGTCGCGTCCTCTCCGGTATGGAACCGCAGAAGCCGCTGCCCGAGCCCCGACAGCCGGAGGGGTGCCTCGTGACGGCCCTCCGCATCCCGGTGCGGATCGTCGTGCTGGTGCTGGTCGTGCCGGTACGGCTGGTGTGGGACGCGCTCGTCGTGACCGGGCGGTTCCTCGGCGACACGCTGCTCAGGCCGTTCGGGAGGGCACTGCTGTGGGTGGCGAGGGCGGTGTTCGTGTGGCCGTTCGTCGGGTTGTGGCGGTACGTCGCCGTGCCGCTCGGCAAGGGGCTCGCGTGGCTGGGGAACGTTCTCGTCGTCGTACCCGTCGTCTGGCTCTACCGGTACGTCCTCACCCCCGTGGGGCACGGCCTCGCCTGGGTGTACGCGCGCGTGCTCACGCCCATCGGGCACGGGATCAGGTGGGTCCTGCGGCGGATCGGCGCCGGGCTCGCCGCGGTCGGGCTCGGGCTGTACGCCGCCGCGGCCTGGCTCGCGCGGTACCTCGTCGTCGTCCCCGCCACCTGGGTGTACGCCTGGATCCTCACGCCGATCGGACACGGCATCCGCTGGGTCGTCCGGGGGATCGGGCTCGCCCTGTACTGGAGCACGCGCGTGGTGCTCGTGCTGCCCGTGCTCGCCCTGTGGCGGTGGGTGCTCGTGCCCGTGGGGCGGTTCCTCGCCGTCGTGGGGCGGGAGGTGGGGGACGCGCTCGGGCACGCCTGGCGGATCGCCGGGCACCTCTCGCTCGCCGTCGGGCGCTTCCTCGGGACCCTCTTCCGGTGGATCTTCGTGGAGCCGGTGCGATGGGTGTACCGGACGCTGCTCACGCCGGTCGGGCATGTCGTACGAGATGTGGTGCTGCGGCCCGCCGCCGCGGTGGCCCGCAGTGTGGGACGGGCCACGCGGGAGGCGCTCGCCTCCGTGCGGGAGTCCGCGCGGCAGGCGCGGGCCGACTTCCGGCGGATGCTCCTCGGCGAGCCCCGGGAGCCGGTCGCGGTGGACCGGCGGGAACCGACGGAGCACGAGACACGTACTCTTGGTAGGAGTACGACCGTTCTCACTAAGGACTGACGACACTGGGCAAGCGACAGCCCGAAGGCCCGCCGCCCGCACCCGCGGTGCAGCGCATCCGACTGCGTTACACCAAGCGCGGCCGCCTCCGGTTCACCAGCCACCGTGACTTCCAGCGCGCCTTCGAGCGTGCGCTGCGCCGTGCCGAGGTGCCGATGGCGTACTCGGCGGGGTTCACGCCGCATCCGAAGGTGTCGTACGCCAATGCCGCACCCACCGGCACGGGCAGTGAGGCGGAATATCTGGAGATCGCCCTCACCGAGGCGCGGGACCCCGAGAAGCTCAGGGTTCTGCTCGACGAGTCGATGCCTGTCGGGCTCGACATCGTCGACGCGGTCGAGGCCCGGACGTCCGGGCTCGCCGACCGGCTGACCGCCTCGGTGTGGGAGCTGCGGCTCGACGGGGTCGAGCCGGCGGAGGCCGAGCGGGCCGTCGCCGTGTTCAACGCCGCCGAGGCCGTCGAGGTCCAGCGCATGACCAAGAACGGCGTTCGCACCTTCGACGCCCGTTCGGCGGTCGTAGATCTTGAAACGCACAGTTCGGCTGCTGATAGGCCGAGCGACCAGCCCTGTGCGATACTGCGGCTGGTTGTTCGGCACGTGACGCCTGCCGTACGACCCGACGACGTCCTGTCCGGTCTCCGCGCCGTGGCCGACCTGGCGCCGCCGGTCCCCGCAGCGGTGACCAGGCTGGCGCAGGGGCTGTTCGATGCAGAGACCGGCGAGGTGACCGACCCGCTCGCGCCCGACCGCGAGGCAGCTGAGGCCCCCACAACGGCCGCTGCCGCCGCGAAGGCGCCGGCGTAGGGAAGGTCCCGCGAAAGGACGGACGTCGTAGCGCCGCCCTCGTATCCGGGAGCCACCTGGGTCGGGCAGCGCACCGACCAGAAGACTTTCGCCAGGCCGTACCCAACAGGGTGTACGGAACCGGCGAGACAGGACACAGAGAGCTCCCGTGCGGCGCCCGCGCCCCGGACGGCGGCACCGCGCATCGCGCGAGCCGCGGACGTCACCGGCATCGCCGGACCAGGCGCGGCGCCCGGGAGCCTGACGGGAGAAACGCCCGCATGCTCGAGCCGACCGAACCCACCGAGGGTTCCGAACTCAACACCCCCAGCGACACCCTGCCGCCGCGCCGTCGGCGCAGGGCCGCGTCCCGACCGGCGGGTTCGCCGGTCGCCGCCGCAGCCGAGGCACCGGACGAGGTGACGCCGGCCATACCGGCCGCCGAGGACACCGCCGAGGAGCCGACGGTGACCGCCGACGCCGATCAGACCGAAGCGGCCGAAGTGGCCGACCAGATCGAAGAGGCCGACCAGATCGAAGAGGCCCCCGCGCCCGCCGCGCGTACGCGTCGCCGTGCCACTCGTCGGGCCTCCGCGCCCGCCGG
>JABFXD010000935.1 GCA_013361925.1 Streptomyces sp.
CCCCGTCGGAACGCTCGGCTCCACCACCCTCACCACCCCGACCCGGACCGAGCCCGACCATGTGCGGCACGAGATGGAGTTCCAGCTGTACGGAGCGATCGCCGCCACCCGCGCGGTACTGCCCGCCATGCGTGAGGCCGGCGCCGGCACCCTGCCATCGATCCCGTACCGCAGGTCGGCAACGTCAACGCCGCCGCGGCGGCCCTGCGCAACTGGGTCCTCAACCTGCACAAGGAACTGGACGGCACCGGCGTCCAGGCCGCCCACGTCGGCATCGACGTGTCCATCGGCACGTCGGCCGTCCCCGGCTTCCCCACCGCCCAGCCCGAGGAGATCGCGCCGGTCTACTGGGACCTGCACACCACCAAGCGGGACCAGGCCGAACTGGTCTTCAGGGGCTGACACCAAGCAGGACGCCGTCCGCCACGCGCCCCCCTACCGCCTTGTCGATCATGTCGTCGACCATGGCGTGTCGATGGTGCCGGGGCAGACCGCGTCGATGCGGAGTCGGCGTTCAGCCGGCCGAGGATGTCCGCGTCACCGGGAACGCCGGCGGCCTCACCACGCGATGACAAGGACACCGCCGCCCTGCACCTCCGCATCACCTCCGACGGCCACCCGGTCGACGCCGCCCTGAACGACAGCGCCACGGCCCGCGGCCTCGCCGCCCCGCTGCCGCTCACGCTGAACCAGGCGGACGACGCCGACGGTGCCGACCGCGGCGGAGTCGGCTCGTCGGTGCACGCGGTCACTGCGAGGAGTACGGCGGCGGGGACCGCGCGGGCGGGGTGGTCGGGGTGCACGGCGTCTTCCAGGGGCGTCAGTCGGGCAGGGGCTCGGCGTAGTGGCGGAAGCCCTCGCGCGCGAGGTGGATGTCGTACAGGCGCTGGGCCAGCGCCTCGGGGCTGCTGTGCTCGGCGTCGGGGCGGATGGCTCCCGGGGATGATCAGCTGGGCGGCGTGGATGTTCTCCGGGACGAGGGCGTCGTGGAGCATGCGGGCGTAGGCGCTCTCGGCGGCGAAGGCGATCGAGGTGCCGGCCCGGTCGGGGTGGGGGCGCACGGCGCTGCCGCCGTTGACGAACAGCAGGGTGCCGCGGCCGAGTCGGCGCATGCCGGGCAGGACCGCGTTCACCGCGGTGACCGGGCCCTTGACGGAGAACGCGAGGGGAGCGTCGAGGTCGTCGGCGCTCGTGTCGAGGACCGGGCGCATGAAGTCGGCGCGAGGCACGGGGCTGTACTGCAGGATCTCGATGGGCCCCAGGGCGGCCGCGGCCGCATACAGCGCCGCGTCCAGTGACTCGATGTCGAGGGCGTCGGCGGTGAAGCCCTGCGCCTGGATACCGGCCCGCGCCAGCTCGGCGGTCAGGCCCTCCAGCTTCTCGGCGTCGCGGGAGAGGAGGGCCACGGTGTGGTCGGCGGTTCCGAAGCGGCGGGCGGCGGCGAGTCCGAGGCCGGGTCCGGCGCCGACGAGGGCGAAGGTCGTCACAGTGAGTCCTTGCGGGTGGGGTGCTGTGTTCTGCACCGACCCTCACGCGCCCGGGCAAGGGCAAAAAGGGGAGGGACATATCCAGGGAGAGCGGCGTCCCAGGGAGGAAACCCTCCCGGGGAGAGAAAGCGCTCAGCGCCGCGGTAGCCGCAGCACGGGGACCACGTTCAGGAGCAGTCCGATCACCGCGACACCGGTGACCAGGTCAGGCCCGGCCGGTAGGCGGTGAAGTCGGCGCCGCCGTCGCCCGCCTGAGCGATCACGGCGGTGAGGACGGCGAGGACCAGGGCGGCGCCGACCTGGCCGGAGGTCTGCACCAGGCCGGAGGCGAGGCCCTGTTCGGAGTCGTCGATGCCTTCGGTGGCCTGGGACATGATCGCGCTGTACCCGAACGCGAAGCCGCCGCCGAGGAGGACGAGGGACGGCAGCATGGCGAGCAGATAGTCGGGCGAGGAGCCTGCCGTGGCCCACGACCCGGGCGTCGCCACCGCTGCTGCCCAGCGGCTGGGCGTACGCGCTCTGCGTGGCGAGCCCGGGCGTCAGGGGAAGAGCGAGTCCCGCGGCGGATGCCGCCATGGTGCCGACCACCCGTCTGCGGCTCGGTGTGCTGTTGGATACCTCTGCCATGCGAAGTCTCCCTCTCGGACGCGCGGTGGTCAGTGAAGCCTGCTGGTGAGGTGGTACGAGCCCGAGGGCAGCCGGTACGAGGCCACGCCGTCGGCATGGCCGAGGAAGCGCACCCCGTCGACGCCGGCCAGCGGCGTGCGTGCCTCGCGGACGGCGTCGGCGGAGGCGGCCGGAAGGCGCAGGGTGGCCTCGCTGTTGGCGGGCACCTGGACGTCGTACGAGAGGGCCGTGCCTCCCTCGTCGAGCGTCCACTCGCTCTTGATCCGGCCGTACGGCGACTCGTAGGCCGCCGAGACCTGGGTGATCCGCCCCGTGGGGTCGAGGTGCGGCTGGAGGAGGAAGTGTTTGAAGCCGGGGCTGTCGGGGTCGCGGGCGATGCCTGCCATGTAGGCGTACATCCACTCCATGACGGCGCCGTAGGCGTAGTGGTTGAAGGAGTTCATGCTGACCGGGCCGAAGCCGTCGTCCCCGGAGTAGGAGTTCCAGCGCTCCCACACCGTGGTGGCCCCGTTCCGCACCGAGTACAGCCAGGACGGCATCGCGTCCTGGTGGAGGAGCCGGTACGCCAGGTCGGTGCGGCCCTCGTCGCTGAGGACCGGGGCGAGGACGTTGACGCCGAGGAAGCCCACGGACAGCGTGTTCTCCGCGTACTTGACCCGGCTGCTGTCCGGGTGGGCCGCCTTGTAGGCCGCGTCGTTGCCGATGTTGTCCGCCAAGTGGCCGACGAGTGCCCGGCGTTGGGCCTCGGTGTCGTAGAAGCCGAGTTTGAGCACCCACAGCAGGGCGGACTGGGTGTTGTCCTCCGTCGTCTGGTTCGGGTCGGCGCCCGGTTCGATCGGGGAGGCTTCGCCGAGGCTGGACCGGAGGGTGACCGTCCCGCCTTGGGTGCTCAGGTACTTGGCCATGAAGGCCCGCTTGATGCCCGCGAAGAGCTCCTCGTAGGCGGACGCCTCCGACGGACGGTCGATGGCGCGGGCCATCCGGGCCATCAGGTGAGCGGTGTAGCCGTAGTAGACGTCGCTCATCAGCTGGGCGCTGGTCTGCTGCGGGGCGAGCCAGTCGCCGGTGAGGGAGCCCTGTCCGGCGTACGTGTCGCCGGTCTGCTGACGGATCCAGTCGAGGTAGCGGGTCATCGCGGGCCAGCTGCGCTCGACGACCTGCGGATCGCCGGTCATCTGCCACAGCGTCCAGGGCAGTACGACCCCGCAGTCGGCCCAACCGCTGCCGCCGCCCGGCCAGTTGTAGCGTCCGCCGGGCGCGACTCCGGTGAACTGGGCCTTGTCCATGCCGTAGAGCGTCGCGGAGTCGACGACCGTGTCCTGGAAATGGGCGAGGAAGGGAGCGGCGTCCGCGTTGTAGAGGCCGGTGGTGGCGAAGACCTGGGTGTCGCCCGTCCAGCCGAGGCGCTCGTCGCGCTGGGGGCAGTCGGTGGGCACCCACAGGTAGTTGCCGCGCTGGCCCCAACGGATGTTGCTGATCAGCTGGTTGATGTCCGGGTCGTCGGTGGTGACCGCCCCGGTCTCGTGCACCGCGGAGGTGGCGACCTTGCCCGTCAGCCGGGTGATCGTGACCGTCTCGGTCGCGGTGACGGACACGTAGCGGAAGCCGTAGAAGGTGAGGGAGTCCTGGTGGGTCTCGCCGTCGCGGTCACCCTTGAGGACATAGGTGCTGGTGGCCTTGGCGGTGCGGAGGTTGGCCCGGTAGACGGAGCCCTCGGGGCCGTCCGCGCCGGCGCTGTCGTCGTTGAGCATCTCCCCGAACCGGAAGGCGACTTGGGCACCGGCGGGGCCGCGCACGCTGTAGCGGGGTACGCCGACCATGTTCTGGCCCAGGTCGAAGACCGCGGTGTCGCCCGCGCCGATCACGACCTGGGCGGTGGCCGCCTTGAGCGGGTCGGTGACGGTCCGATCGGGATCGACGACCACGCGACCCCGGCCTTCACCGGTCACGCCGGTGTACACGGTGATCGACTGAGGTCGGCGGTCCCAGCGGCTCATCAGCCGGGCGGACTCGGCCGGGTAGGCGCGGAGTTGGGCGTCCGGGTACTTGGTGGTGCAGGGGACGCGTTCGGTGTCGGACCAGGCCGAGTCGTCGTAGCCGGAGGACGTCCAGCCCGGCAGTTCCGCGCGGGCGTCGTAGGTCTCGCCGTCGTAGAGGTCGTCGGCGCGCCAGGGGCCGGTGTCGGTGGCCTTCCAGGTGCCGTCCGGCCGGGTGACGACGGACTCGGTGGTGCCGTCGGCGTAGCGGATCAGCAGCTTGGCCTTCAGGGCGAGGGCGTTGCCGTCCTCGGACCAGTACGTACTGCCCTCGGATATCCGGCCGTTGTACCAGCCGTTGCCGAGGACGGCCGCCAGGGTGACGACCGGTTCCCGGGCGACGAGGTGGGTGACGTCGTAGGTGAGGTAGTCGGCGCGGACGTCGTAGTTCGTCCAGCCGGGCGGCAGCAGTTCGAGGGTGGTGCCGCCGTCCTGCGGGACGGTCACCCGGTGCCCGCTGACGTAGGCGTCGTAGACGCCGAGCGCTGAGACGTACAGCCGCGCCCCACGGACCCGGCCCTTCAGGCGCGCCTGCGTGCGCAGCATCGGCGCGCCGGGCGAGTGGGGCCTCTTGCCGCTCATCCCGATCCACTCGGCGTCGTCCCAGCCGGTGACGCCGTCGGTGCTCATCAGGCCCGTCTCGAACCAGGCCACGGGGCCGTTGCCGATCCAGCGGCCCTCGGCGTCCCAGACGTTGACGGTCCAGTGGTAGCGGGTCGCGGCCCGCAGCGGCTTGCCCCGGTAGCGGACGGCCACCGAGTCGGCGGACGGGACACGGCCGCTGCTCCAGACGTCGGCGCGGTCACCGGACAGCTTGCCCGGTGAGCTCGCCACGAGGATCTCGTAGGCGCCCTGGCTCCGCCCGCGCCCGGCGGACCGCATGCGCCAGCCGAAGCGGGGGCGTGCGGCGTCCACGCCGAGGGGGTCGGTGCGGTGTTCCACGGTCAGTCCATACACTTCGCCCTCCTCCACGGGGCGCGGCACGGCCCCGGCGGGCGTCGCGCCCGTCGTGCCGGCCATCAGCGGCACCGCGCCCGGGGTCGCCGCGAGCACGGCGCGCC
>JABFXD010000124.1 GCA_013361925.1 Streptomyces sp.
CGGTGCCGGTTCGCGTAGCCCTGGCGGACCATGAGGCGGTCCACGTCCTCGTAGATCGCGCGCAGCGGGCGCCGCTCGCGGACCTCGCGCAGGATCAGTTCGCGGTGGGCCTCCAGGTCGTCCATCAGCTTGTCCTGCACGGGGTTCAGACCGAGCGAGCCCGAGTAGCCGATGTCCGCGGTGAAGCCGTCGTGGACCGGGGCCATGTCGAGGATGAACGGCATCCCGGGCTCCAGGCGCCGGTTGGTGGGGAAGAACTGGAGCGGGAGACGGAAGTTCACGAACGCCGTGCGGTCCCCGAACCAGGCGAAGGGGAGATGGAACCAGTCCCGCACCCCGCGCTCGCGCAGCCACTCGCGCTGCATCCGCGCCGCCTCGCGCTCGGTCACCCCGGGTTCCAGCCGCGCCGCCACGGCCTCGGCGCACTCGTACGCCAGCCGCTGCACCCTTCTGAATCCCCGCAGTTCCGCGGCCCGTTCGCCTGCCACTGCCGTCGTCATGCCACCCCGTCCCACCCAGTCCACGCCGACTGCGCTACGTGCTCGTAACTTGACACCGCCGAATGTGACAGTTGTTAGAGGCTGCGTCAATAGGAGGGTCGGGCCTGTGGAAAACACCGACGCCACCCGCCGTCCCGGGCCCATCCGTAACTCTCAGGCATGGCATCCCCTACGGGCCCGTACATCTGGAGGCTGACCCGAAGACAGCTCTGCGGTGTGACGACCGGAGTGGCGCGGGTCACTACTGTCGAAGACGTGACTGTGATCGCGACCGAAAGCCTGAGCAAGCGGTTCCCCCGGGTGACCGCGCTTGACCGGCTCTCCGTGGACGTCGGACCGGGTGTGACCGGACTCGTCGGAGCCAACGGAGCCGGCAAGTCCACACTGATCAAGATCCTGCTGGGTCTGTCCCCCGCCACCGAGGGCCGCGCCGAGGTGCTCGGCCTCGACGTCGCCACCAAGGGCGGCGCCATCCGTGAGCGCGTGGGCTACATGCCGGAGCACGACTGCCTGCCGCCCGACGTCTCGGCCACCGAGTTCGTCGTCCACATGGCGCGCATGTCCGGCCTGCCCCCGACCGCCGCCCGCGAGCGCACCGCCGACACCCTGCGCCATGTCGGGCTGTACGAGGAGCGCTACCGCCCCATCGGCGGCTACTCGACCGGCATGAAGCAGCGCGTGAAGCTCGCCCAGGCCCTCGTCCACGACCCTCAGCTGGTCTTCCTGGACGAGCCGACCAACGGCCTCGACCCGGTCGGCCGCGACGACATGCTCGCCCTCATCCGGCGCATCCACACCGACTTCGGCATCTCGGTCCTGGTCACCTCGCACCTCCTGGGCGAACTGGAACGCACCTGCGACCACGTGGTCGTCGTCGACGGCGGCAAGCTCCTGCGCTCCAGCTCCACCACCGACTTCACCCAGACCACCACCACCCTCGCGATCGAGGTCACCGACACCGACGAGCACCCGGACGG
Source organism: Streptomyces sp. (assembly GCA_013361925.1). GTDB lineage: Bacteria > Actinomycetota > Actinomycetes > Streptomycetales > Streptomycetaceae > Streptomyces. Next base: position 1,478 of record JABFXD010000124.1, read on the forward strand.
CACCCGCGCGGTGCGCGAGGCGCTCCACGCGCGCGGGGTGAGCGTCGAGGCCGGCAGCGGCCTGCCCGGCGCCGGCCACGTCCTGCTGCTCACCGCACAGGGCGAGGAGACCTACGACGTCGTACGGGACGTCGTCGCCGACCTCGGCCTCGGCCTGGTCCGCATGGAGCAGCGCCGCCACCACATCTCGGAGGTCTTCCAGGACGACCAGGAGACCGAGGAACAGCAGCGGAAGGAGGCCGTCGGCCATGGCAGCTGAACACCCGGTCACCGCCCCCGCGGGCGACCAGACCCGCATCCACAACATCGGCTACCGCGCCTACGACGGCCCCCGGCTCGGCCGCTCCTACGCGACCCGCTCCCTCTATTCGCAGTCCCTGCGCGGCGCCTACGGCCTCGGCCGCTCGGTCAAGTCCAAGGTGCTGCCGATGCTGCTGTTCGCCGTGATGTGCGTGCCCGCGGCCATCATGGTGGCCGTCGCGGTCGCCACCAAGGCCAACGACCTGCCCGTCGACTACACGCGCTACGCGATCATCATGCAGTCCGTGATCTGCCTGTACGTCGCCTCGCAGGCACCCCAGTCCGTCTCCCGCGACCTGCGCTTCAAGACCGTTCCGCTGTACTTCTCGCGGCCCATCGAGACCGCCGACTACGTCCGCGCGAAGTACGCGGCCCTGGCCTCGGCCATGTTCATCCTGACCGCGGCTCCCCTGCTCGTCCTGTACGTGGGCGCGCTGCTGGCCAAGCTGGACTTCACCGACCAGACCAAGGGGTTCGCGCAGGGACTCGTCTCCGTGGCACTGCTCTCGCTGCTGTTCGCCGGCATCGGCCTGGTCATCGCCGCGGTCACCCCGCGACGCGGCTTCGGCATCGCGGCCGTCATCGCCGTCTTCACCATCTCCTACGGCGCCGTCACCACCCTCCAGGCCATCGCCGACGCCCAGGGCAGCACCTCCGCCATCCCGTGGATGGGCCTCTTCTCGCCGGTCACCCTCATCGACGGCGTCCAGACCGCCTTCCTCGGCGCGACCCCCTCGCTGCCGGGCGGCCACGGCCCCTCGAACGGCCAGGGCGTGGTCTACGTCCTCGTCACCCTCGGCCTGATCGCCGCGAGCTACGGCCTGATGATGCGCCGCTACAAGAAGGTGGGACTGTGACCACGCTCTCCATCGACCACGTATCGCGCTGGTTCGGCAACGTGGTCGCCGTCAACGACGTCACCATGACGATCGGCCCCGGCGTCACGGGCCTCCTCGGCCCGAACGGCGCGGGGAAGTCCACCCTGATCAACATGATGGGCGGCTTCCTCGCCCCCTCCACCGGCACGGTCACCCTCGACGGGCAGCCGACCTGGCGCAACGAGGCCATCTACAAGCACATCGGCATCGTCCCCGAGCGCGAGGCGATGTACGACTTCCTCACCGGCCGCGAATTCGTCGTCGCCAACGCCGAGTTGCACGGCCTGGGCGCCAAGGCCGCCCAGAAGGCGCTCGCGACGGTCGAGATGGAGTACGCGCAGGACCGCAAGATCCAGACGTACTCCAAGGGCATGCGCCAGCGCGTGAAGATGGCGTCCGCCCTGGTCCACGACCCCTCGCTGCTCCTCCTCGACGAGCCCTTCAACGGCATGGACCCGCGCCAGCGCATGCAGCTCATGGACCTGCTGCGCCGCATGGGCGACGAGGGCCGCACGGTCCTGTTCTCCTCCCACATCCTCGAAGAGGTCGAGCAACTCGCCTGGCACATCGAGGTCGTGGTCGCGGGGAGGCACGCGGCCAGCGGTGACTTCCGCAAGATCCGCCGCCTGATGACCGACCGCCCGCACCGCTACCTGGTGCGCTCCAGCGACGACCGCGCCCTCGCGGCCGCGCTGATCGCCGACCCGTCCACGTCCGGCATCGAAGTCGACCTGGCGGAGGGCGCGTTGCGCATCCAGGCCGTCGACTTCGGCCGTTTCACCGCCCTGTTGCCGAAGGTCGCCCGCGACCACGGCATCCGGCTGCTGACGGTCTCGCCGTCCGACGAGTCCCTCGAGTCCGTGTTCTCTTACCTGGTCGCGGCGTAGGAGGCCGAAGATGTACGACCCCACAGTCGCCCGACTCACCTACCGGGCCCTGCTCGGCCGTCGCCGGGCCCTCATCCTGGGCGCCCTGCCCCTGCTGCTGATCGTGATCTCCGTGATCGTGCGCGCCCTGGTCGGCGCCGACGACCAGACCGCGTCCGACCTGCTCGGCGGTCTCGCGCTGGCCACGATGGTGCCGATCATCGGCGTCATCGCCGGTACCGGCGCGATCGGCCCGGAGATCGACGACGGCTCGGTGGTGTACCTGCTGTCCAAGCCGATCAAGCGGCCCACGATCATCTTCACCAAGCTCATCGTCGCGATCGCGGTCACCATGGTCTTCTCGGCCCTGCCGACCCTGATCGCGGGCCTCATCCTCAACGGCAACGGCCAGCAGATCGCCGTGGCCTACACGGTCGCCGCGCTGGTCTCCTCCATCGCCTACGCCGCGCTCTTCCTGCTGCTGGGCACGGTGTCCCGGCACGCGGTCGTCTTCGGCCTCGTCTACGCCCTCGTCTGGGAGGCCCTGTTCGGCTCCCTGGTCTCCGGGGCGCGCACCCTCAGCGTCCAGCAGTGGTCGCTCGCCGTCGCCCACAAGGTCGCCGGCGGGGACCTGGTCACCTCGGACGTGAGCCTGCCGACGGCGACGGTGCTGCTGGTCGTCGTGACGGTGCTGGCCACCTGGTACGCCGGCCAGAAGCTGCGCACGCTGAAACTGGCGGGCGAGGAGTAGGCGCCGCAGGGGGCGGACGCCGCGCTTATTGACGGGGGCTTCACCTCGGTCCCGGCACACTGTCGGGACGGGGGACGCACTGCGAGGAGGAACGGGGATGGCGGACGCGCACCACGACGAGCGGGGCCGGTCCGGGGACGACACCTGGGACAGCCTCGTCCTGGACGAGGACTTCATACGCTCCGCGGACACCTCGGAGCCGTCCGCCCGCGCCCGTATGCTCGCCGCGCGCTGGCGCGACGAGGCCCCCGAACCGCAGCCCTGGCGCTCCGACGAGCCGCCGGCGGGCTGGTTCTTCAGCAGAGCCCGCCGCAGGTGGTGGCGCAAGTAGGGGAACAGCCGGCCGATTAATTCGGTGGCGCCCAACTCGGCGTACAGGCACGATGGTTGTGTCCAAGCGGCCGGGACCGACCGGCGCCACTGACCGGGGAGGTGTTCGACGATGTCCATGCACGGCAGTCCGTCGAGCACCCTTCAGGGCAGTCCGCGGAGGACTCCGGTGTAGTTACCCCACCGTCGAGTCCACCGCACCGGAACTGCCCGGGGCGGCCGCTTCGAGCACGCGATGTCGCTCTCGCGTGGGCCGCCCACCCGGAGGATTGGCCGAGAGGTAAGGCACTGGCTTGCTAAGCCACGGTCGGGGGACACCCCGCGCACGTTCGATCCGTGCATCCTCCGCAAGACCCGATCAGCCCCCTGGGGCGATCCGTGCATCCTCCGCAAGACCCGATCAGCCCCCTGGGGGCCGGCCCTAACCGAGCAACCGCTCCAGCACGACGGCGATCCCGTCCTCCTCGTTGGAGGACGTCACCTCGTCGGCCACCGCCTTGAGCTCCTCATGGGCGTTGGCCATCGCCACGCCCCGAGCCGCCCAGCCGAACATCGGGATGTCGTTGGGCATGTCACCGAAGGCGATCGTGTCCGCGGCCTTCA
>JABFXD010000188.1 GCA_013361925.1 Streptomyces sp.
CAGGGCGACTTCCAGGCCGAGAGCGGGCGGCGGGTCACCGAGGGCTTCCTCGACCTGCCCGAGCCGCCCGAGGTCGTGTTCGCCGCCGACAACCTGATGGCGCTCGGCGCGCTGGACGCCGTCCGCGCGCGTGGGCTGCGGGTCCCCGAGGACCTCGCGCTCGCCGCGTTCGACGACATCCGCTGGTTCGTGCACACCGATCCGCCGATCACCGCGATCGCCCAGCCCACGGGCGAGCTGGGGCGGGCCGCCGTGCGCGCGCTCGTCGACCGCATCGAGGGCCGGGAGCCGCGGTCCGTCACCCTCCCCGCCCGTCTCGTCGTACGCCGCTCGTGCGGCGAGCAACCGGCTTCCCCCGAGCCGGCCCCCGTACAGAACAGGAGCACGTCGTGAGCAACCCGGACGAGTTGCTGCGCATCGAAGGCATCCGGAAGACCTTCCCGGGCGTGGTCGCGCTGGACGGCGTCGACTTCGACCTGCGCCGCGGCGAGGTGCATGTCCTCCTCGGTGAGAACGGCGCGGGCAAGAGCACCCTCATCAAGATGCTCTCCGGCGCCTACACGCCCGACGAGGGCCGCATCCTGGCCGCCGGCGCCGAGGTGCGCATCCAGGGCGCGCAGGACGCCGAGCGCCTCGGGATCGCCACCATCTACCAGGAGTTCAACCTCGTCCCGGACCTGACGGTCGCGGAGAACATCTTCCTGGGCCGCCAGCCGCGTCGCCTCGGCATGATCGACCGCAAGCGGATGGAGGCCGACGCCGAGGTCCTGCTCGCGCGCGTGGGTGTCGACGTGTCGCCCCGCGCGCGGGTGCGCGAACTCGGCATCGCCCGCCTTCAGATGGTCGAGATCGCCAAGGCGCTGAGCCTCGACGCGCGCGTTCTGATCATGGACGAGCCGACCGCGGTGCTCACCTCCGAGGAGGTGGACAAGCTCTTCGCGATCGTGCGCACGCTGCGCGAGGACGGCGTCGGGATCGTCTTCATCACCCACCACCTGGAGGAGATCGCCGCCCTGGGCGACCGGGTCACGGTCATCCGGGACGGAAGGTCCGTCGGACAGGTCCCCGCCTCCACCCCGGAGGACGAGCTGGTCCGCCTCATGGTCGGGCGGTCCATCGAGCAGCAGTACCCGCGTGAAGTGCCCGAGCGGGGCGCCGCGCTGCTGACCGTCGAGGGGCTGACCCGGGACGGCGTCTTCCACGACGTGTCCTTCGAGGTGCGCGCCGGTGAGGTCGTCGGTATCGCGGGGCTGGTCGGTGCCGGGCGGACGGAGGTCGTGCGCGCGGTGTTCGGCGCCGACCCGTACGACAAGGGCGCGGTGAAGGTCGCCGGGGCCGCGCTGAAGCGGCATGACGTCAACGCCGCCATGGCGGCCGGCATCGGGCTGATCCCCGAGGACCGCAAGGGCCAGGGCCTGGTCCTCGACGCGTCCGTGGAGGAGAACCTCGGCCTGGTGACGCTGCGCTCGGCCACGCGCGCGGGGCTCGTCGACCTCAAGGGTCAGCGCGAGGCCGCCGCCCGGATCGCCGGTCAGCTGGGCGTGCGGATGGCCGGACCGGGCCAGCACGTGCGGACGTTGTCCGGCGGCAACCAGCAGAAGGTCGTCATCGGCAAGTGGCTGCTCGCCGACACCAAGGTGCTGATCCTCGACGAGCCGACGCGTGGCATCGACGTCGGCGCGAAGGTCGAGATCTACCAGCTGATCAATGAACTGACCGCTCAAGGTGCGGCCGTGCTCATGATCTCCAGCGATCTGCCCGAGGTCCTCGGCATGAGCGACCGGGTCCTGGTCATGGCCCAGGGCCGGATCGCCGGTGAACTCCCCGCCGACCAGGCCACGCAGGACGCCGTGATGGCGCTCGCCGTCAGCAACCCCAACACCCTTGAGAAGGAGGCCCCTCGTGGCCACTGACACGCTCAAGAGCACGACGGGCGCCTCAGGGCTGCGCCGGCTGCTCCTCGACAACGGCGCGCTGACCGCGCTGATCGTCCTCGTCATCGCCATGTCGGCGCTGTCCGGCGACTTCCTGACGACGGACAACCTCCTGAACGTCGGCGTCCAGGCGGCCGTGACCGCCATCCTCGCCTTCGGTGTGACCTTCGTGATCGTCTCGGCGGGCATCGACCTGTCGGTCGGCTCGGTCGCCGCCCTGTCGGCCACCGTCCTCGCCTGGAGCGCCACTTCGCAGGGCATGCCGGTGGTCCTCGCGGTGCTGCTCGCCATCGCGACCGGCATAGCGTGCGGCCTGGTCAGCGGTTTCCTGATCTCGTACGGCAAACTGCCGCCGTTCATCGCGACGCTCGCCATGCTGTCCGTGGCGCGCGGTCTGTCGCTGGTGATCTCGCAGGGTTCCCCGATCGCCTTCCCGAGCTCGATCTCCCATCTCGGTGACACCCTCGGCGGCTGGCTGCCGGTGCCCGTGCTGGTGATGATCGGCATGGGTCTGATCACGGCGTTCGTGCTCGGACGGACGTACATCGGCCGTGCGATGTACGCGATCGGCGGCAACGAGGAGGCGGCCCGTCTCTCCGGTCTGCGGGTGAAGCGGCAGAAGCTCGCGATCTACGCGTTCTCCGGTCTGTTCGCCGCGGCCGCCGGCATCGTCCTGGCCTCCCGCCTCTCCTCCGCGCAGCCGCAGGCCGCGCAGGGCTACGAGCTCGACGCGATCGCCGCGGTCGTCATCGGTGGCGCGTCGCTGGCCGGTGGTACGGGCAAGGCGTCCGGGACGCTGATCGGCGCGCTGATCCTGGCGGTGCTGCGCAACGGCCTCAACCTGCTGTCCGTCTCCGCGTTCTGGCAGCAGGTGGTCATCGGTGTCGTCATCGCCCTGGCGGTTCTCCTGGACACGGTCCGCCGCAAGGCGGGTGCGACGCCGGTGGCGGCGGGGACGGGCGGCAACAAGGGCAAGCAGGCGATGACCTATCTGCTCGCGGCCGTGGTCGCGGCGGCGGTCGTGGGCGCCACCTCGCTCCTGCACAGCGGTACCTCGGAGGCGAAGAGCCAGAAGATCGGTCTGTCGCTGTCCACCCTCAACAACCCGTTCTTCGTGCAGATCCGCGCCGGAGCGCAGGCCGAGGCGAAGAAGCTGGGTGTGGACCTGACGGTCACCGACGCGCAGAACGACGCCTCGCAGCAGGCCAACCAGCTGGAGAACTTCACCAGTTCGGGCCTCGGCACGATCATCGTCAACGCGGTGGACTCCGACGCGGTGACCCCGGCGGCGAAGGCCGTCAACAAGGCGGGCATCCCGCTGGTCGCCGTCGACCGCGCCGTCAACAACGCGGACACCGCCGCCCTCGTCGCCTCCGACAACGTGGCCGGCGGCAGGCTCGCCGCGAAGGACCTCGCCGAGAAGCTGGGCGGCAAGGGGAAGATCGTCGTCCTCCAGGGCCAGGCGGGCACCTCCGCGAGCCGGGAGCGCGGCGCCGGTTTCACCGAGGGGCTCAAGGCCTACCCGGGCATCGAGGTCGTCGCCAAGCAGCCCGCCGACTGGGACCGCACCAAGGGCCTGGACGTCATGACCAACCTGCTCCAGGCCAACCCGGACATCGACGGTGTCTTCGCCGAGAACGACGAGATGGCGCTCGGCGCGATCAAGGCGCTCGGTTCCAAGGCCGGAAAGTCCGTCCAGGTCATCGGCTTCGACGGAACCGAGGACGGCCTGAACGCCGTCAAGGCAGGCACGCTGTACGCGTCGGTGGCGCAGCAGCCGGCGGAACTGGGCAGGATCGCCGTGCAGAACGCGGTGAAGGTGGCCGAGGGCGACAAGGTCGAGAAGTCGGTGATGGTGCCGGTGAAGGTGGTCACGAAGGAGAACGTGGCCGACTTCGCGGGCTGAGACCAAGGCCGGCGGGCGCTCGTCACGGGCGTCCGCCGGCTCACGTCATCTCATAGGGGAGCAACTTCATGTACGACTACGACCTCCTGGTCGTAGGGTCGGCCAACGCCGACCTGGTGATCGGTGTCGAGCGCCGGCCGGCGGCCGGGGAGACCGTGCTCGGCTCCGACCTGGCCGTCCACCCGGGCGGCAAGGGCGCGAACCAGGCGGTCGCGGCCGCCCGGCTGGGCGCGAGTACGGCCCTGCTGGCCCGGGTCGGCGACGACGGACATGGCCGGCTGCTGCTGGACTCGCTGCGTTCGGCCGGGGTCGACACGGTGGGCGTGCTGGTCGGCGGGGCGCCGACGGGGGTCGCGCTGATCACCGTGGATCCGTCCGGGGACAACAGCATCGTCGTCTCACCGGGCGCCAACGGCCGGCTCACGCCGGAGGACGTGCGCGCGGCGAGCAGCCTCTTCCATGCCTCCCGGGTGGTGTCGGCGCAGCTGGAGATTCCGCTGGAGACGGTCGTGGCGGTGGCGTCGAGCCTCGCGCCGGACAGCCGTTTCGTGCTGAACCCCTCTCCGCCGCGTCCGCTGCCCGCCGTGCTGCTGGCGGCCTGCGACCCGCTGATCGTCAACGAGCACGAGGCGAAGGTCATCCTCGGCGACTCGGCGATCGGCGACGACCCGGAGGACTGGGCACGCATCCTGCTGGCGAAGGGCCCGCGGTCGGTGGTCGTCACCCTGGGCGCGGAGGGCGCCCTCGTGGCGTCCAGGGACGGGGTGAGCCGGGTGGCGTCGGTCAAGGTCGACGCGGTGGACACGACGGGCGCGGGCGACGCGTTCACGGCGGCGCTGGCGTACCGGCTGGGCACGGGGGCCTCGTTGCCTCAGGCGGCGGCGTACGCGGCCCGGGTCGGGGCGGCGGCGGTGACGAGGGAAGGCGCGCAGGTGTCGTTCCCCACGGCCGAGGAGGTCGACGCGCTGTGAAGAAGGCGGGCATCCTCAACCGTCAGCTGTCCGGTGCGCTGGCCGAGTTGGGGCACGGCGACGGGGTGCTGGTCTGCGACGCCGGTATGCCGATACCGGACGGCCCCCGCGTCGTCGACCTCGCGTTCCGGGCCGGGGTGCCGTCCTTCGCGGAGGTGCTGGACGGGCTGCTGGCCGAGCTGGTCGTGGAGGGCGCGACCGCGGCGACGGAGGTGCGGGACGCGAATCCGGCGGCGGCGAAGCTGCTGGCGGGGCACTTCGACGGGGGCACCCTGGAGTTCGTGTCGCACGAGCGGCTGAAGGAGCTGTCGGCGGGGGCGCGGTTGGTGGTGCGCACCGGCGAGGCCCGGCCGTACGCGAACGTGCTGCTGCGGTGCGGGGTGTTCTTCTAG
>JABFXD010000119.1 GCA_013361925.1 Streptomyces sp.
CGTGGCGGCACTGGGGCTGGCCGGTTGCGGCGGCGGTGGGTCGTACGGCGGCGGATCCGACAGCACGGCGTCCACCGCGACGGACACGTCCACTGTGAAGGTGAGCGATTCGCCGCTCGGCGGCATCCTTGTCGACGGCGGCGGCCGCACGCTCTACCTGTTCACCGCGGACGGCAAGAACACCAACTCCATGAAGTGCGGCACCTCGTGCCTCAAGCTGTGGCCGCCGATGGAGGGCAAGCCGAAGGCCGGTTCCGGGGCCGATGCCGGTCTCATCGGGACCACGAAGGGCAGCAAGCCGCAGGCGACGTACGCGGGACACCCGCTCTACTACTACGCCAAGGACAAGGCGCCGGGTGACAGCAAGGGGCAGGGCATCGACGGGATCTGGTACGTGCTCGGCGCCGAGGGGAAGGCGAACAAGGCCTCCCTCCCCTCGACGGACGACGATGGCACCGGCGGCTACGGCTACTGACCCGCCCAACCGCGCGGCGCGCCCCCTCACCCGTGCCACGACCTCCACAGCGCCGCGTACGCCCCGTCCGCCGCGACCAGCTCGTCATGGCTGCCCAGCTCGCTGATGCGGCCGTTCTCGACGACGGCGATCACGTCCGCGTCATGGGCGGTGTGCAGCCGGTGGGCGATGGCGACGACGGTGCGGCCGTCGAGGACGCGGGCCAGGGACCGCTCCAGATGACGGGCCGCGCGCGGATCGAGCAGGGACGTCGCCTCGTCCAGGACCAGCGTGTGCGGGTCGGCCAGCACCAGGCGGGCCAGCGCGATCTGCTGGGCCTGCGCCGGGGTGAGGGAGAACCCGCCCGAACCGACCTCGGTGTCGAGGCCCTCGTCGAGCGCCCGCGCCCAGCCGTCCGCGTCGACCGCGCCCAGCGCCGCCCACAGCTCGGCGTCCTCGGCGCCGGTGCGGGCGAGGAGGAGGTTGTCGCGCAGGGAGCCCACGAAGACGTGATGCTCCTGGTTGACCAGGGCGACGTGCGAGCGCACGCCCTCCGCCGTCATCCGGGACAGTTCCGCGCCGCCCAGGGTGATCCGGCCGTCCCGCGGCGCGTAGATGCCCGCGAGCAGCCGGCCCAGGGTCGACTTGCCCGCGCCGGACGGGCCGACCAGCGCCATCCGGGTGCCGGGGGCGACCTCCAGGGACACCTTGCGCAGCACGTCCACGCCCTCCAGGTAGCCGAAGTGCACCCCGTCCGCCCGCACCTGGCGTCCGTCGGGGGCCACGGCGGCGTCACCGGCGTCCGGTTCGACCTCGCGGACGCCGACCAGGCGGGCCAGCGACACCTGGGCGACCTGCAACTCGTCGTACCAGCGCAGGATCAGCCCGACCGGGTCGACGAGCATCTGCGCGATCAGCGCACCGGTCGTCAACTGGCCGACGTCGATCCAGCCGTGGAGGACGAACACCCCGCCGACCATCAGGACCGAGCCGAGGATCATCACGTGGGTGATGTTGATGAACGGGAACAGCACCGACCGCAGCCAGAGCGTGTACCGCTCCCACGCCGTCCACTCCTTGATCCGCCGCTCCGACAGCTCGACGCGACGCTCCCCGAGGCGGTGCGCCTCGACGGTGCGCCCGGCGTCCACGGTCTCGGCGAGCGCGGCGGCGACGGCGGCGTACCCGGCGGCCTCCGACCGGTAGGCGGACGGCGCCCGCCTGAAGTACCAGCGGCAGCCGATCACCAGCAGCGGCAGGGCGAGCAGCACGGCCGCGGCCAGCGGCGGCGCGGTGACCACGAGCCCGCCGAGCAGCAGCGCCACCCACACCACGCCGATCGCCAGCTGTGGCACGGCCTCGCGCATGGCGTTGGCCAGCCGGTCGATGTCGGTGGTGATCCGGGACAGCAGGTCGCCGGTGCCGGCTCGTTCCAGCACGCCCGGCGGCAGACCGACCGAGCGCACGAGGAAGTCCTCGCGCAGGTCGGCCAGCATCCGCTCGCCGAGCATCGCGCCGCGCAGCCGCACCTGCCGTACGAACACGGCCTGGACGGCGAGCGCGGCCACGAACAGCCCCGCGGTCAGCTCCAGATGAACCTCTCGGGCCCCTTCCGAGACCCGGTCCACGAGCCCGCCCAGCAGCCACGGCCCCACCATCGACGCCATCACCGACACCGTGTTGACGGCGACGAGGACGAGGAAGGCACGGCGGTGCCGGCGGAACAGTTCGGCCACATAGGCGCGCACGGTGGCGGGGCCCCCGACGGGCAGGGTGTTCGCCGTCGTCGGGGCCGCCGGGTCGTACGCCGGTGGCGCCACGCCGATCATGCTGTCTCCTCGATCTCTTCCAGCTCTTCGAGCTCTTCCGGTTCATGCTCGGTCTCGCGGGTGACGACCGCGCGGTACCGGGGTTCCTTGTGCACGAGTTCGCGGTGCACGCCCACGGCCACGACCTCGCCCTCGTGGACCAGGACGACGCGGTCCGCGCGGTCCAGCAGCAGGGGCGAGGAGGTGAACACGACGGTGGTGCGGCCCGCCCGCAACTCCCGTACGCCCTCGGCGATCCGGGCCTCGGTGTGCGAGTCGACGGCCGAGGTCGGCTCGTCCAGGACGAGTACCTCCGGGTCGGTGAACAGCGACCGGGCCAGCGCGAGCCGCTGGCGCTGACCGCCCGACAGGGAGCGCCCGCGTTCGGTGATCCGGGCGTCCAGCGGGTCCTCGACGCCGAGCGAACCCTGCACCAGGGCGGCCAGGACGTCGTCGCACTGCGCGGCCGTCAGCGCCTCGCGGGGGTCGACATCGCCCGACGCGGGCACGTCGAGCAGCTCGCGCAGCGTGCCGGAGAGCAGGACCGGGTCCTTGTCCTGGACGAGGACGGCCGTGCGCGCGGCGGAGAGCGGCAGCTCGTCCAGCGGCACGCCGCCCAGCAGCACCGACGGGTCCTCCCCGGCCGAGGAGGGGTGGCCGCCCAGCCGGTCCGCCAGCAGCCCCGCCGCATCGGGGTCGCCGCACACCACGGCGGTGAGCCGTCCCGTGGGCGCGAGCATCCCGGTCGCCGGGTCGTACAGGTCACCGGACGGCGCCTCAGCGGCCAGCGAGCCCTCGGCGGACGTGGCCCGCTCCAGCGACAGCACGCGCGCGGCCCGGCGGGCCGACGGACGCGAGAAGGAGTACGCCATGGCGATCTCCTCGAAGTGCCGCAGCGGATAGCTCATGATCATGACCGAGCTGTAGACGGTGACGAGTTCGCCGACGGTGATGCGGCCCTCGCGGGCCAGGCCGACGCCGTGCCAGACGACCGCGATCAGCAGCAGCCCCGGCAGCAGCACCTGGATCGCGGAGATCAGGGCCCACATCCGGGCGCTGCGCACGGCGGCGTGCCGCACCTCCTGGGAGGCGCTGCGGTAGCGGTCGAGGAACAGTTCCTCGCCGCCGATCCCGCGCAGCACCCGCAGTCCGGCGACGGTGTCCGAGGCCAGCTCGGTGGCGCGGCCGGCCTTCTCGCGCTGGAAGTCGGCCCGCCGGGTCGCCCGGGGCAGCAGTGGCAGCACCGCGAGCGCCAGTACGGGCAGACCGACGGCCACGACCACACCGAGCGCGGGCTGGTAGACCAGCAGGCCCACGCAGACGAGCACGATGGTGAGCGCGGCGGCGGTGAACCGGGAGACGGCCTCCACGAACCAGCCGATCTTCTCGACGTCGCCGGTGGAGACGGCCACGACCTCACCGGCCGCGACCCGCCGCGTCAGCCCCGAGCCCAGCGTCGCCGCCTTGCGGGCGAGCAGCTGCTGGACGCGGGCGGCGGCCGTGATCCAGTTGGTGATGGCGGTGCGGTGCAGAAAGGTGTCGCCGAGCGCGATGGCGCCACCGGCCAGCGCCAGCAGGCCGCCCGCGAGGGCGAGCCGGGTGCCGGAGCGGTCGACGACGGCCTGGACGGCGAGGCCCACACAGAACGGCAGGGCGGACACGGAGACGAAGTGCAGCAGTCCCCAGGACAGGGATCTGAGCTGGCCGCCCAGTTGATTCCGGAAGAGCCACCACAGGAATCGGGGACCGGAGCGCGCGTCCGGCACACCCGGGTCGGGATAGGGAAGGTCTTGGATCTGCATGACGGATGACGTCCCAGTGGCTCGTGTCAGGGGGTGGTCGGGCTGGCGGGCGGCGATAGCAAACCGTGAAAGGTTCGCGTCATTCCGTGGTCGGGGGCAACCGGTTTTCCGCGTGTCGGGGGGCGCCCCGGTGCGACCATGACGCCGTGTCGATCGATGTGCGGTGTGCGGTGCTCTGCGGCTCCCTGGTGCTGGCCCTGGCCGCCTGTGCGGGATCACCGGAGGCCGACCCACCGACGAAACCCCGGGCCGGCGCCGCGACCATCGCCCCGACCGGTGTCCCCGACGTCGGTGACCGCCTCCAGCGCCGCATTCCCGCCGACGCGCGCCAGGTCGTCGCGGTCTACGGCGTCGGCGAGGACTCGCCGGACTCCACGGCCGTGCTCTACACGAAGCGGGGCTCCGCATGGCACCGCGTCCATGCCTGGCCCGCGCACAACGGCAAGAAGGGCTGGACGACCGACCACCACGAGGGCGACAAGCGCAGCCCCGTGGGCGTGTTCACGCTCACCGACGCGGGCGGCGTCCTGAAGGACCCCGGTTCGCGACTCCCGTACACGCGGTCCGCCGCCTTCGCGGCCCCGCGCTGGTGGGCGAAGTCGCACTGGCACGACTTCGACTACGTCATCGCCATCGACTACAACCGCGTCAAGGGCACCCCGCCGAACGACCCGACCCGCCCCGAGGGCGACCACAAGGGCGGCGGGATCTGGCTGCACATGGACCACGGCAGCGGTACGTCGGCCTGCGTCAGCCTGTCCAAGTCCGCGATGGAGTACCTCCTGCGCACGCTCGACCCGGACCGGCACCCTGTGGTGGTGATGGGGGACAGGACCGACCTGGCGACCTAGTACGCGCGGGGGAGGCGTCATTGCGCGGGGCGCCCGACTCGCCGTAGAACACCGGCCATGAAGAGACGGCTCATCATGTCCATGCTCGCCGGAGCGACCCTTCTCGCGAGCACCCTCCTGGGAACTGCGCCGGTCCAAGCCGCAGACGTACCCGCCGAGTTCGGCAGCGACTGGCACGACCCCATCACCGCCGCGCCCCCGGTCACCAAGCCTTCCGGCAGGTCCTGCCAAGTCACCCTCGCCGAAGCCCAGTTCCGCGACTTCACCCCGTACAAGGGGAGTTACACC
>JABFXD010000129.1 GCA_013361925.1 Streptomyces sp.
GGATCCGGAGGCGTTCGCGATCCTCTACGACGCCGAACGCGCGTACTTCGCCCACTACCTCGAACGCCTCACCCGCGAGGGCGCCGACCCCGACTACCGCCCGGGCAAGGAGAAGGACGGCAGCCCGAAGTCGACCACGACCTGGGCCGACATCGACCTGGAACACCTCACCGACCGCATCGGCAGCCTCATGAACCACCGGGCGCGGTACGTCAGGGACGGCACGATCCCCGACCTCGCGGCCTTCGACAAGGCCGTACGGCAGCACACGCGCGGCGCCTACCGGGCGGCCCCCCGGCAGGTGAGCAGCCGGCCGGTCATGGGGGACATCGCCGAGCGGCCGGTCTCCGGCCCCCTGCGCGGGGATCTGACGGACGGGCGGCACCAGCTGTTCACCGTCCTCGACGCCTGGGCGAAGGCGCGCAAGGTGCCGACGCAACGCGCGGCGCAGCTACGGCAGTTGATCGACGACCGGTACGTCAGGGCGCTCTGGCTGACCTCGTACTGAACCGACGGGGTCAGTCGCCGAGGCTCAGTTCCGTGCAGCCCCGCTGTCCGACCTGGGCCTCGGCGAAGGCGGCGAGCAGTTTCCGCTTCTCGGCCTTCCCGACGCCGGGGACGTCCCTGTCGGCGCTGAGTGCGAAGTTGGCGGCCTCGCCGTCACAACGGGCCGTCGCCGTACGGGCGTCGGGCTCGCGGCGCCGCTGCTCGGCGAGCAGACGGTTGCTCCAGTCGCCGTACCAGGCGGCGAACCACAGGCGGGGTTCCCACTCGCCGGAGTCGGCGTCCCGCGCGTACAGATCGCAACGGCCCACCGGGCCCGCGTCGTTCATGAGCACCGCCACCCGCCACTGCGAGGTCTTGAGCCCTCCCGCCTTCAGCGCCCAGCCGCACGCGGTGTCGCCCGCGTCGGCCAGCGGCACCGTCCTGGGGTCCTCCTGCGGGTCCGTCGGCGCGGCGTCCCCGCCGGGCGCCTTGAGCGGCTCGGCACCGCAACCGAGGCGGTCGGACGCGGAGTTGGTGAGCGCCACCGCCGTCTCGTAGGCGGCGGGCGTGCCGCGCAGGGCGTCCCGGCCGAGCCAGGTGCGGACCAGCAGCTTGCGTTGCCGGCCCTCGTCGTCCTTCCCCAACTCGGGGCAGGGGAGGAGGAACTGAAGTGCGCCGTACTTGTCGACATAGCCGGGCAGCCCGTCGGCCATCGGTCCCACGCGGTCGAACCCGGACTCGGACAGGACCGTCATGAACTCCCGGTCCACGTCGTCCCGTCGGGTGTACGCCTCCGTCTCCAGCAGCCGGTCGTCGCGCACGTCGTCGCCGTCGAAGCCGACGGAGCAGCCGTAGTCGCCCAGTCCCTCGTGGGTCGCGGACGACGCGTCCTTGAAGTGGTCGCCGTCGCGCCCCAGTTCACGCACCGCGTCGACGGGCAGCGCCCCGTCGCAGGCCGTACGCAGCAGCCACCAGTCCTGTGCGTACGGGGTGGCGATCCAGCCGCCCACCCCCAGCACGACCGCGGCCGACACCGACACCTTGACCCAGCGCCGCATTCCTTGCCCCCGTTGCACGTCCACCCGTTTACGGGCGGGACCCTATCGGTCGGGCGGCGGGGCGAACGGCGCGGGTCCGTGAACCCGGAGTGCTCAGCGGGCCTCGGCGGCCTTGACCTCTTCCGGGGTGGGGGCCGTGCCGCCGAGGTGGGCCGGCATCCACCAGGTGTCGTCGGCGTCCTTGGGGCGGACCGGGTAGGCACGCTGGGCGGCCTCCAGCAACTCCTGGACGCGCTCGCGCAGTTGGCGGGTGATCGCGCCCGCGTACTTGTCCTTGGGCGCCTCGACCGGCTCGCCGACCCGGATCGTGATCGGGGTGTGGCTGCGCTTGAAGTTGCGCGGGTGGCCCTTGGTCCACAGCCGCTGCGTGCCCCACAGCGCCATCGGGACCAGCGGCACGCCCGCCTCCTGCGCCAGGCGCGCGGCACCCGACTTGAAGGACTTGAGCGTGAACGACTGCGAGATCGTGGCCTCCGGGAAGACGCCGACGATCTCACCGGAGCGCAGCGACTCCAGCGCGTGCTGGTAGGCCGCCTCACCCTGCTTGCGGTCCACGGGGATGTGCTTCATCCCGCGCATCAGCGGACCGGAGACCTTGTGCCGGAACACCGACTCCTTCGCCATGAAGCGCACGAGACGCTTCTGGGGGAGCGCCGCCAGCCCGTCGAAGATGAAGTCCAGGTAGCTGATGTGATTGCTCACCAGCACGGCGCCGCCAGAGCGGGGGATGTTCTCCGAACCCTTGCAGTCGATCTTCAGGTCCCACGCCTTGAACAGCGTGCGGGCGAGGCCGACGACGGGGCGGTAGACAAGCTCTGCCATGGACGGGGTGGGCCCTTCCTTCTCTGCCTGGGAAAGGGGGGTTCCCGGCGGGAAAGTTACGACACCGTAGGTTTACGGCATCTCGCAGATCGTGCCCCAAGAACGGGCGGGGGGCCAGCCCTGGTGCCCGCGAAGGGCGAGATCCTTGTCACGTCGGCTGCTTGATCCACCTCGGGCTTTTACGCCACCTTTACTACGCGCGTACGGTCACGCGCCGTACGAGCAGGTACATCTCGCACCCCAGGCAGTACCCGAACGCGGAGTTCAGGAAGGCGGCCGCGAGCGCGGCCCCGGTCGCCGCGAGGCCCAGCCAGGCCGGTCCGACGCCGTACCCGATCAGACCGACGACCGCGAAGGCCAGGCCCACCGCCTGCGCGAACCGCGGCGGTTCGGGCGCCTCGAACTCCGTCGGCGGGCCGATACGGGGGCGCACGACCCTGCGGAACAGCCAGCCGTACGGCGAACGTCCCACCCCGCCCGCCGCGCCCAGCGCGAACGCCAGGGTCTGCCAGGCCAGGAGCCACACACTGCCGGTGATCAGCACGACCGCCAGTACTAGGGTCGTCACGGCCGCCCCGAAGCGCGGTCCCCTCACATCGATGTCCATGAATCAAGCATTCCGCAAGGAATGCCGTGCGTGGAGTCGGGAATCTTTGCAGTCTCGTGAACGCTGGAGCTGGGTGATGACCGGAGTCGTGGTGTGTGTGCTGGTGCTCGCCGCGGCGAGCGTCTACGGAGTGCTGCACAGGCAGCGGAGCGGGAGAGTGCGGGTGCGCGGGCGCGACGACGACAAGCGGCTCGGCGCCGCCGAACTGGGCGTGGAGCTGGGGGAGCGGGCCACCCTCGTCCAGTTCTCCAGCGCCTTCTGCGCGCCCTGCCGGGCCACCCGCAGAGTCCTCGGCGAGGTGGTCGACCTGGTCCCCGGCGTCGCCCATGTCGAGATCGACGCCGAGGCCCACCTGGACCTCGTACGCGCCCTGGACATCCTCAAGACGCCGACCGTGCTGGTGCTCGACGCCGACGGCCGGGTGGTGCGGCGGGCCACCGGGCAGCCGCGCAAGGCGGATGTCATCGCGGCCCTCGGTGAGGCCGTGTGACGGTGAGGCAGCTCCCATATGCCGGGACGTACTTGACTGGGCGCACCACCTATCGTCAGCCTGACCGTATGCCTTCGGAACTCCTTCTCTTCGGGCGGGTCCATGTCGACCTGGCCCGCACCGCGAGCGCGCGCTGTCCGGGCTGTTGAGCAGCCACGGACCAGCTCGCCCCGCCTCGCAGAAGGACGACCCCATGACGGCCACGCCGGACCTCCACACTCCTCAGCTCGCCTCCCCCGATCTGCTGCGCTCCGTCTTCCGGCGGCACGCGGCGGGCGTCGCCGTGATCACCGCGCGTGGTGACGGCGGCCCGGTCGGCTTCACCGCCACCTCGCTCACCTCGGTCTCCGCCGAGCCCCCGATGCTGTCCTTCGGCATCGGTACCGGTGCCTCCAGCTGGCCCGCGATCTCCGGGGCCGAGCATGTCGGCGTCCACATACTCGGCGAGCATCAGCAGGAGCTGGCCGCCACCTTCGCCCGCAGCGGCGCCGACCGTTTCGGGGCGCCCACCGGCTGGCGCGAGGGGCCCGAGGGCGTTCCCGTCCTCGATGAGGTCCTGGCCTGGCTGGTGTGCCGCGTCGTCGCGCGCGTGCCCGCCGGCGACCACCGGATCGTCCTCGCCGAGGTGCTGCTCGGCGACCCCGCAGGACCCGGCCGTCCGCTCCTCTACCACCAGGGCACGTTCAGCGGTCTGCGCGACTGACGGCCCGCGCCGCACGCCGGGGTCTCCTGCTGCGGGACCGTCGAGTTCCGATTACGCTGCGTTGCGAAGGTCACAGTTCAAAGCGCTTGCTTAGCGGGAACGAACTGGGTGTACTGACGAGTAATATTTCGTTCGGAGCGCGGGCCGCCCCGATCGGGATCGGCCGCTTGGGGCGCCTATGCTGCCTGCAAGTAGGCAGCACAGAAATGTCGACGCAGCAGTAGGAGAGCCGGCGTGAGCTTGAGGATCGTTGTCACCGTTAAGTACGTGCCCGACGCCACTGGCGACCGGCACTTCGCCGATGACCTGACCGTCGACCGTGAGGACGTGGACGGTCTGCTCTCCGAGCTGGACGAGTACGCGGTCGAGCAGGCGCTGCAGATCTCGGAGAACTCCGACGACGACGTGGAGATCACCGTCCTGACGGTGGGCCCGGAGGACGCCAAGGACGCGCTGCGCAAGGCGCTGTCCATGGGCGCCGACAAGGCCATCCACGTCGAGGACGACGACCTGCACGGCACCGACGCGATCGGCACCTCGCTGGTGCTCGCGAAGGCGATCGAGAAGGCCGGCTACGACCTGGTGATCTCCGGCATGGCCTCCACCGACGGCACCGCCGGCATCGTCCCGGCGCTGGTCGCCGAGCGCCTGGGCGTGCCGCAGGTGACCCTGCTCTCCGAGGTCTCCGTCGAGGACGGCACGGTCAAGGGCCGCCGTGACGGCGACGCCGCGAGCGAGCAGCTGGAGGCGTCCCTGCCGGCCGTCGTGTCCGTCACCGACCAGTCGGGCGAGGCGCGTTACCCGTCCTTCAAGGGCATCATGGCGGCCAAGAAGAAGCCGGTTGAGTCCTGGGACCTGGAGGACCTGGAGATCGACGCCGAAGAGGTCGGTCTCGAGGGTGCCTGGACCAAGGTCGAGGACGCGGCGGCGCGTCCGGCGCGCACCGCCGGCACGATCGTCAAGGACGAGGGCGAGGGCGGCAAGCAGCTCGCCGAGTTCCTCGCGGGCCAGAAGTTCATCTGAGCC
>JABFXD010000328.1 GCA_013361925.1 Streptomyces sp.
TGAAGGAGGGCGTCGAGACACCGCTGTCCCAGTTGTTCGCGGCGGAGACGGTGGACGAACTCAGCTTCGACAGACCGCCCTTGTTGCTCACCGCGAGGTTGCGGGCCAAGCGCGCCTTGCCGGTGGCGAAGTAGAAGCCCGCCTCGGCGTTGGCGTACGCGGTGTTGCGGTTCAGGACGATCGCGCCGGGGTTGGAGTTCTCGGTGAACCCGTTCAGCGTGTTGTCCCAGGCCGCGTTGTTGTTGACGACATGCGCGACCGTGACGCCCCCGCCGCCCAGCTTGTACCCGTTGCCGTTGCCCTCGAAGGCCGAGTCGTTCCAGCGGTTCTTGCCGTTGCCGAAGGCCCACGAGTGCTCGATGGTGACGGGTGAGGAGAACTGCCAGAGATCGAGCCCGTCATCCGAGTTGTTGTAGAGACGGGCGCCGGTGACCTTGTTGCCCGTCCCCGAGCCGAACTTGATCGCGATGCCGTCCGCGTTCTGGCCGTGGCCCGCCGGGTCGTAGTTGCCGTAACTGTCCAGGTTCTGCACGAGGTTGTTCGTCGTGCCGTCGCCGCGCAGGGTGAACCCGGAGTCGCCGTTGTTCGCGGTGACGAGGTTCTTGAAGACACCGCCCACGGACGAGGTGGCGACGAAGCCCTGGGCCGGGGACTTCTGGAAGGTGAGGTCGGCGACGGTCCAGTAGTCGCCGTAGATCCCGGCCAGCCAGGACCCGGCGGGCAGCTTGGAACCGTCGATCCTCACCTTCTCGCCGCCGTACGCCTGGAGCGTGATCCGCGCCGAACTGGTGCCGTTCGCCGTCGACTTCAGGGTGGCCGTCGGGTAGTACGTACCGGCGCGGACCTGGATGACGGTCCCCGCGGTCGCGCTCTTCACCGCCGACTCCAGCTGTGCGGTACTGGAGACGGTGACCGTCGTCGAGGCGGCCTCGGCGCCCCCGTTCGACAGCCCGAGGTACACGCCGCCCGCCCCCGCGGCGACGGCGACGGCCGCGGCGATCGAGAGGGTGCGGGTCCTGCGGTGGCGTCCGGTGCTCTGACGCACGGGGCGTTCCTTTCCTAGGGGGTTCGTACGCCCAGCAGTCGTCACCGTGCCCTGGGAGGTTGCCGCGCCGCGGCGAAAACAAACGAAACTTTCGCTCGCCGGTTCGTCACCGCGGCGCTCAACCGGCTGCTAGCTGACGAAGTACGTCGGGTTCGGCAGCTTGTAGGTGCGGTCGGCGTAGCCGCCGTCCAGGTCCGAGTACTGGTCGCCGAAGTTGGCGATGATCTCGTACCCGAGGTCGTCCTCGATGTGCTGGCGCGTGCCGCCCTTGTACTGCACGGTCGTGCAGGTCCAGGTGCCCGGCGTCGCGCAGGCACTCAGGTAGGCCGGCGGGTTCGCCTTGTCCTTGAGGAACATGTGGTCGGCGTCGAGGTTCACATCGGCGCCGATCTTCTTCAGGTTCTCGACGGCGGCGGTGCGCTGCGCCTCGGAGAGACCGGAGTTGTAGAAGACCTCGACGCCCTTGGACTCGGCGTACTGGACCAGCTCGGCGCTGCCGAAGACACCCGGCCGGTCGGCCTTGTTCACGTAGTCGGCCCAAGTGGTCGAGTTGTACGTGTAGTTGTAGCGCCTCTCGTAGTCGAGGCTGAGCAGCAGCGTGTCGTCGATGTCGAAGACGACCGCGGGCTTCTCGCCCTTGTGGTGGGCCTTGCGGGCGGCCTGGTCGATGTACTTCCGGGCGGCCTTGTCGAGGGACGCGAGGTCCTTGGCGTACGGGCTGTCCGGGGACGCCTGGTAGACACCGCCCGCGTCGAGCGTGGTGCCGTAGTAGGTGTCGATGTCCTTGACCAGGAGCCCGATGTTGTAGGGCTCGTGGGTGCTGTTCGCCGTCGACTGACCGGCGGTGGCCGCGCCGGCACCGTAGAGGCCGGCGCCGGCGACGGCACACGCGGCGGCGATGGCCGCGATACGCAGTGGCTTATGCATGACAGAGTTCTACGCGCGTCACCCGGGAGGGCGCGAGACCCGTTGCCTGATCGATACCTCCTGCACAGGCAAAAAACGGGTCAAGCGCCCCGGTGTGTCGACAAGTGGTCAGTTCATCGTGGCGCCGATGGTCGACGAGCCCGTCGTCAGGAACGTCGTGGCGGGCAGGGTGCCGCTCGAACTACGGGCGTTGTACGTGCTCGACGCGTCCGTGGAGACGAAGGACGGGGTCGAGATCCCGGAGTCCCAGTTGTTGCCGGCCGAGGTGACCGACGAACCCTTGCTGACCGAGCCGCCGCCGTTGCTCACGGCGAGGTTCTTGCCGAGCTTCGCGGAGCTGGTGGCGAAGTAGTAGCCCCACTTGCTGTTGGCGTAGGCGGTGGTGCGGTTGATGACGATCGCGCCGGTGTTGGAGTTCTCGGTGAAGCCGTTGCCGGCGTTGCCCCAGGCGGCCGAGTTGTTGACGACGTGGGCCACGACCTCGCCGTCGCCGCCCAGCTTGTAGCCGTTGCCGTCGCCCGCGAACGCCGAGTCGGACCAGCGGTTGACGCCGTTGCCGAAGGACCAGGTGTGCTCGATGGTGACGGGCGAGGAGAAGGACCAGAAGTCGATGCCGTCGTCGCTGTTGTTGTAGAGACGGGCGCCGGTGATCAGGTTGCCGGTGCCGGAGCCGAACTTCACGGCGACGCCGTCGGCGTTCTCGCCGTGGTTGGCGGCGTCGTAGTTGCCGTAGGAGTCGATGTTCTTGACGGTGTTGTTCACGGTCCCGTCGCCGGTGAGCGTGAAGCCGGAGTCGCCGCCGTTGATGGTCTTGATGTTGTTCCAGTTGGTCCCGGTGCAGGACTGGCAGACCACCGCGCTGTCCGGGGAGTTCTGGAAGGTGATGTTGGAGACGTTCCAGTAGTCCGCGGTCAGCTTGAAGATCCAGTCCCCGTCGGGGAGGGAGGAGCCGTCGATCTTCACGGTCTCGCTGCCGTACGCGGTGAGCTGGACCGGCGAGGAGGAGGTGCCGTTGGCGGTGGACTGGAGGGTCGCCGTCGGGTAGTAGGTGCCGCCGCGGACCTGGATGACGGTGCCGGCGGTGGCGTTCTTGATGGCGTTGGACAGGTCGGTCGAGTTGCTGACGACCACGGTGGCCGCCTGGGCCTGGGTGGGGAGGACGGCGATGCCGGAGCCGAGGGCGAGGGCGGCCGTCGCGAGGAGAGCGGTACGACGAGACATGGAGTGCGGGTCCTTTCGTCGTGCGGTGGGGGAAGGGGTTTCCTCTCGGGTGCGGGAGGGGTTTTCCCGCTGGTTCACAGGACGGAGTCGAGCCAGTGGAAGACCTCGTCCTGCATCGGCTCCGTGAAGACATGGCCGAGCCCCGGCCAGGTCTCGGTACGGAGCCGCTCCCCGGCGTGACGGGAGGTCCAGACGGCGCGCAGCTTGGCGTAGGCGGTCCGGACGCCCTCGGCGGGGAACAGTGGATCCTGCTCGCCGTCGAGGAAGTACATCGGCTTGGGGGCGCCGATGCTCGCCACGTCGGGGATGTCCAGGTGCCGGGCGAGCCCGGGGTGGAGCATGTAGTACGACGACTGCCCGCGCAGCGTGTTGTTGCCGGGCACCATCATTTCCTTCAGGCCGGTCATCCAGCAGACGGCGGCCGTGGCGGAGACGGCGTCGGTGAGCGCGGCGGTCTGCCAGGCGCGGAAGGCGCCCATGGAGAAGCCGAGGGCCGCGACCCCGCGCCCGCGGTTCAGGCCCGCCAGAAAGCCGGCGGCACGGGCGTCCTCGCGGGCCATGAGCCCGGCGAGGGAGGAGCCGAGGTGGTAGAAGTTGCTGGCCAGGGCCTGCTGTTGGTCGTAGGTGATCGGGCCGCGGTCGCCCCAGCCCGGCGCGTCGAGGCAGAGGACCGTGTGGCCGCGGCGGGCCAGTTCGTCGCCCACGAAGCGTCCGCTGAAGTACTTGTCGGCCCAGGTCTGCGCGGCGGCGAGCCGGGTGTCGTCGTACCAGGGCCGGACGAGCTTCTCCTTGCCGATGTCGAACCTGGCCCCGTGGTCGTGGAAGAGGAGCACCGCCGGGAAGGGTCCGGGGCCGTGCGGGGTGAGCAGGGCGCCGCGGACCCGTTCGTGGCGGGTGAGGGAGAGTGTGACCAACTCCTGGGTGTAGGCGTCGGTCCGGGAACGGTCGCTGTACTCGGGTGCGTACGGCGTCTCGTCCTGCCGCTCCACGACGAGGTGTTCCTCGACCATCGCGCGGGCCGTCCGTCGCCACTCCCGGAAGTCGCGGATCGGTGACGTCCCCCAGGCCAGGGGGAAGTCGAGGTCCTTCTTCAGGTCCTCGTAGAGGCTGTCAGGCGTGGCCATGGGGCCTCCCGGCGCCGGCGTGGGTGAGGACGTAACGCTCCACTGAGGCAGCGGACTTGAGCACCTGGTAGGCGTACGCGTCCGCCGGGTTCCAGCCGACGTCGTCGGTCAGCCCGAGGCCCGCGGCGACCTTGTCGAGCCCGGCCGGGCGGCCGTCGACCCACGAACCCGTGTCGTGGAAGTGCGTGCCTCCGTAGGCGGCGAGGGTCGCGTCGTACCGGAAGACGTTGCGCTCGGAGTAGATCGCGGACTCCACGCCGACGCCGAGGGCGTAGAGCGGGGGCCGGTTCCGGGACACGTACAGGTTGTTGAGGACGTGCACCTGCCCGAAGCGGACGCGCGGCCCGCGCTGCACGATGTCGCTGAACAGGTTCCGGGCGAAGGTGACCTTGAGGTGCCCTCGGTCGCGGTCGCCGCGGCTGTCGCCGGAGCCGATGAGGAGCGCCTTGTCGTGGTCCTCGAAGCGGCTGTCGGAGACGGTGATGTGGTCCGAGCCGTCCTCGATGTCGAGCAGTCCGTCGTGCCGTTGGACGTGCTCGCCGTGGAAGCCGACCGGGGCCTCGCGGTCCGGGAAGCGGCCGTCGGTGAAGGTGCAGTGGTCGACCCAGATGTTCTTGCCGGTGATGACGGTCATCGCGTCGAAGCGGGCGTTCCAGTTGCCCTGGGCGCCGTCGTCAGGCGACCAGCTGGTGAAGTGGTCGACGGGTGCTTCGAGTCGGAGGTTCCGGACGACGATGTTCGTGCCGGTGTTGACGGTGAGGAACACGCCGAGAAGCCGGGCGTTCTCGCCGACGCCGACGAGCGTGGTGTCGCTCGGGACGGTCAGCTGGATCTGCGCCTTCTCCTTGTTGGAGCCGGTCTGCCGC
>JABFXD010000746.1 GCA_013361925.1 Streptomyces sp.
CACCATGTGGTCCGCGTAACGGGCGGCCTGTCCGAGGTCGTGCAGCACCATCACCACGGTGCGGCCCGCCTCGGCGTGCAGTTCGGCGACCAGATCGAGCACGTCGAGCTGGTGCCTGAGGTCGAGGAAGGTGGTGGGCTCGTCGAGCAGGAGCAGCTCGGTGTCCTGCGCCAACGCCAGGGCGATCCAGGCGCGTTGACGCTGGCCGCCGGAGAGTCGGTCCACGGGCTGTTCGCGCAGTGACGCGGTGCCGGTGCGCTCCAGCGCCTCGTCCACCGCCCCCTGGTCGGCGGCCGACCAGGGGCTCAGCAGCCGCTGGTGCGGATAGCGGCCCAGGCGCACGAGCGCCTCGACGGTGATCGCCTCCGGTGTGACCGGCTGCTGCGGCAGCAGCCCCATCCGCAGGGCCAGGCCCCTCGCCGGCATGCGGTGGATGTCGGAGCCGTCGAGGGTGACGGTCCCGGCGGCCGGTGCGAGCAGGCGGCTCAGCCCGCGCAGCAGCGTGGACTTGCCGCAGGCGTTGGGGCCGACGATCGCCGTGACGGCCCCGCCGGGGAGGGTGAGGTCGAGTCCGCCCACGACGAGACGGTCGCCGTAGCGGAGGTCGAGGGACTCGGTGGCGAGCTGGTTGGGCGTGTTCACGTGCGTCTCCGCGGTCATGCGTGGGTCCTTCGTACGGGCGAGCTCTGGCGGAACATGAGCACCAGCAGCCAGGGCGCGCCGAGCGTGGCCGTGACCGCGCCGACCGGCAGCCCCTCGATCGGGAGCAGATGCTGGACCACCAGGTCGGAGGCGAGCAGCAGCACCGCCCCCGTGAGTCCGGCCAGCGCGAGGGACACGACCGTCGGCGGCCCGGTGAGGAAGCGGACGATGTGCGGTACGGCGAGCGCGACGAACGTCACCGGACCGGCGAGCGAGGCGGCGAGGGACGCCAACACAACGGATAGGACGAGGAGTTGGAGGCGTGCCGTCGTCGTGTCGAGGCCGAGGGCGCCCGCGGAGTCGTCGCCGAGGTCCAGTACGGCGAGGCGGCGGTGCAGGACGAGGGCTGCGGCGAGCGCGAGGAGCATGGCGCCGCCCGCTCCCCACACCTCCGTCCAGGTCCGCCCGTACACCGAACCCGTGGTCCACTGAAGGGCCGACCCGGCGAGCTCGGCCGGGAAGCGCACGATCATCAGGTTCACGGCCGCGGCGAGGCCCGCCTGGACCGCGAGGCCGGTGAGGACGAGCCGGGTGACGGAGAGCCCGGAACCCCAGGCGAACACGCCGAGCAGCAGGGCGGAGAGGAGTCCGCCGGCCAGCGCGCCCAGGGGGATGAGGGTCTGCGAGGCTCCGGCCGCGATCAGCGCGACGGCGCCGAGCGAGGCTCCGCCGGTGACACCCATGACGTCCGGTGAGGCCAGCGGATTGCGGAACAGCCGTTGCAGCACACAGCCCGCCACGCCGAGCCCGGCACCGCCGACGATCGCCGCCACGGACCGGGGCGCCCGGAACTGCTGCACCACCAGGACGTCGCCGCCGTCGCCGAGCCCGACCAGGGCGCGCAGCGCCGTGCCGGCGGGGATGCGCATCTCACCGGTCGTCAGGGAGAGGGTGAGCAGCGCGAACAGGGCGATCAGAGCGCCTCCCGCGAAGACCGCGACCCGGGTACGGATGCCGCTCATCGGGCCACCTTCCGGGCCAGCAGCGCCAGCAGCGGCGCCCCCAGGAACGCGGTCACGATGCCGACCTCCAGCTCCGAGGGACGCAGCACCATCCGGCCGAGCACATCGGCCGACAGCAGGAGCAGCGGACCCGCGATCAGACAGCCGGGCAGCAGCAGCCGGTGGTCGCCGCCGAGCAGCGGCCGTACGAGATGCGGGGCGGCCAGGCCGATGAAGGCGACCGGCCCCGCCACCGCGACCGCCGACCCGGCGAGCAGGACGACCGCGAGGCCGCCCGCGAGCCGGATCCGGGCCACCGGGACGCCGAGGGACTGGGCCGAATCGTCGCCCAGCGCAAGAGCGTTGAGGGCGGGGGAGACGGCGAGGGCGACGACGATCCCGAGCAGCAGCGTCGGCAGGACCGGCCACAGGGTGTCCAGGGGGCGGCCGGACAGGGAGCCGGCGAGCCAGAAGCGGGCCTCGTCGAGCGTGCGCTGGTTCAGCAGCATCACCGCGGACGTCCAGGAGAGCAGGACGAGTTGGAGCACGGTGCCGCCGAGCGCGAGCCGTACGGGATCGATGTCCCCGGCGCGGCGGGCCAGCGCCTGGGCGAACAGGGCCGCTCCGGCGGCACCGGCGAACGCGAACCACACATACTCGACCGGGTCGTTGAGCTTCAGCGCGAAGATCGCGACGACGACCGCGAACGACGCGCCCGCGTTGATGCCGAGGGTCGTCGGCGAGGCCAGCGGGTTGCGGGTGATTGCCTGCGCAACGGCACCGGCGGCACCCAGCGCGGCACCGACCACGAGGCCGATGACGGTCCGCGGCAGGCGCAGTCCCGTCACCACGAGCGCGTCCCGTCCGTGGCCGTCGCCGAACAGGGCGTCGACCACCGTGGGCAGTGGCACGGAGCGGGCTCCGAGCGCGAGGCTGAGCGCGGTGCACAGGGTCAGGGCGGCGAGGCCGGTGAGGAGGAGCGGTATGTGCCGGAGGGCACGAAAGGGCACACCTGTGGGGGGTGCGCCCTGTGGGGTCGCAGTCACGAGCGGTGAGCTTAGGTGAGGCTTGCTTTACTTTTCAACTGGCTGTGAGAACGCTTTGACGGTCCTCGACGTGGCACTCCCTTGATCAAGCTAAGGTAAGGCTTGCCTATTAAGTCACCTCTGCCTCGCTGGAGCACCCCCATGTCCGTGGCCCTGAAGACCTCGCCGGACGGTGCCGTCGCCCAAGCCCTCGGCGATGTCTACCGACGGCTCGCCGACGTCTGCGAGGCGTTGGACGTGCGGGTCGGGAAAGCCGGGCAAGCGGGCGTGACGGCGGCCGAGTTGGCGTGCGACCGCACACCGCTCCTGGACGCCCTCGTCGACGCGGAGGCCGCACGCGTTCACGATCGCTACGGTGTGCGTCCGCGTCCGGACGTCGCCGCCTCCCGCGCCCTGCACGACTACGCCTGGACCGTCGGCATGCTCATGGGCGGCGCCTGGTACCTCGAACGCCGCGTCCCCCGCATCCGCCCCGAGGACCTCCGTCTCGACCTGTCCTCAGGGACGTACACCATCACCCCCGGCACCGAACTCGCCTGCCTCGCCGGAGATCCGATGGCCGCGCACCCCGGCGTCCTGACACTGTCTCAGGAGGACCAACTGCGCGCCCAGTTGCGGATGAACCTCGCCGACCACATGCGTCCCCTCCTCGCCGCGATCGCCCCCGTCGCGCGCCGCCGCTCCCGCGCCCTGTGGGGCATGGTCTCCGACGACCTCGTCTCCGCCCTGTGGTACCTGGGCCGGATGCTCGGCCAGGAGGGCGCCGCGATCACAGCCGCCACCGAGGTGCTGCCGATCGCCGTGCCGCCGTACCCCAGCGGCGCCGACTTCCGCTACCTCACCGGCGCCGACGGCCGCCGTCACGCCACCCGTACCCGCACCGGCTGCTGCATGTTCTACGCGATCCGCCCCGCCGAGGCCTGCTCCACCTGCCCCCGCACCGGGGACGCGGAACGGCTGCGCCGACTGGAGGGCTAGGACGTCCTCGGCCCCTGTCGGAGCGGGGGCCTCCGGCCTACGGTGAGGCGATGACCGTCGACCAAGAGCCCTCCGCCCAGGCGCCGTTGACCGAACTCGGCGCGGTCCAGGCCTCCACCACCCTCCTCGAACGCCTCGCCGAGAAGCTCGGCGGCAAGGCCACTGTCGGCGCCGTGTACGGCGAACCGATCACCCGGGACGGCGTCACGGTCGTCCCCGTCGCCCGCGTCAGCTTCGGATTCGGCGGCGGCGCGGGCCAGGAGAGCGGCGCCGCGCGGAGTGCGGACGGCGGCGGTGGGGGAGGCGGGGTCGACGCCAGGCCGCTGGGATACATCGAGATCAGGAACGGGACGGCCGTCTACAAGCCCATCCGGGACCCATGGGTGGACATCGCGCTTCCGCTCGCGGCGATGGTGGTCGGCATCGTCGGTTCGAAGTCGGCGCGCGCCCTGGCGCGGAGGCGCAACCGCAGCCACTGAGCCCGCAGCCCCCGCTCAGCCGCAAGCGCCGTCATCCGAGCCCGCAGGCTCTGCTCAGCCGCAACCGCCGTCACCCGAGCCCGCAGGCTCCGCTCTGCCGCAACCGCCGTCACCCGAGCCCGCAGCCCCCGCTCAGTGGCAAGCGCCGTCACTGAACCCGCCGTCTTCACTCAGCCGCAACCGCACTCACTGAGCCCGCGGCTCCACTCGGCCGCAACCGCCCTCACCGCGACCGGAGTTCACTCCGCCGTGGCGAGGAACTGTGTCGCCGCCAGCTCCGCGTACAGCGGGTCGGACGCCACCAACTCCCCGTGTGTGCCCACCGCGCGCACCCGGCCCGCGTCCATCACCACGATCCGGTCGGCCATGGTGACCGTGGACAACCGGTGCGCGACGACGAGGACGGTGGTCGTACGGGCCACGTCGGCGACCGTGTCCCGCAGCGCCGCCTCGTTGACCGCGTCCAGCTGCGAGGTCGCCTCGTCCAGGAGCAGCAGGCGCGGGCGGCGCAGCAACGCGCGGGCGATGGCGACGCGTTGACGCTCGCCGCCGGAGAGCTTGGTACCTCGATGTCCCACGAGTGTGTCCAGTCCGCCGGGCAACCGGGCCACCAGCCCGTCGAGGCGGGTCGTCTTCACCACGCGTGTCAGCGCGTCGTCGGGCGCCTCGGGGTTGCCCAGCAGCAGGTTGTCCCGCAGGGAGCCGGACAGGACGGGCGCGTCCTGTTCGACGTACCCGATCGCCGAACGCAGCTGTGGCAGCGGCCAGTCGGCGAGGTCGCGGCCGTCCAGGGTGATCGTTCCGGATTCGGGGTCGTAGAAGCGCTCGATCAGTGAGAAGACGGTGGTCTTGCCGGCGCCGGACGGGCCGACGAACGCCGTCATGCCCTGGGCCGGCACCGTGAACGTCACCCCGTGGTGGACGTACGGCAGGTCGTCGGCGTAGCGGAAGCGGACGTCGGTGAAGGAGACCGTGGCGGGTTCGGCGCCGGGGGTGGGCAACGGGGCGGGCAGGTCGGCCGGTTCGGCGGGCAG
>JABFXD010000509.1 GCA_013361925.1 Streptomyces sp.
TCCTTCCTCGCACTCGACGACCACGCGCGCGTGCCGCTCGCCGAGGTGGCGCGCGACCACTGGCGGCTCGTCCTGCTGACGGCCGGCGGGCTCGCGGTCGGGTACGCGATCTTCTACGCGGTGACGACCTGGTCCCTCGCCTACGGGACCGAACGGCTGGGCGTGAGCCGTACGGTGATGCTGGCCTGCATCATGGCCGCGGTCGTGGTGAAGGGCTCGCTCACGCCGGTGGTGGCGCTGCTCGGCGACCGGTACGGGCGGCGGCCGCTGTGTCTGGCCGGGTGCGCGGCGGCGGCGCTGTGGATGTTCCCGATGGTCGCGCTCCTGGCGACCGGGGCTCCGCTGCTGATGTTCCTCGGGTTCCTGGGCGCGATGCTCGCGTTCATCACGATGTTCGCGGTGATCGCCGCGTATCTGCCGGAGCTGTACGAGCCACGGGTGCGCTGCACGGGTGCCGCGGTCGGCTACAACCTCGGCGGGGTCCTCGGGGGCGCGCTCACCCCGATCGTGGCGACGGCGCTGGCCGAGCGGGGTGGCCGGGTGCCGTGGGGGGTGGGGGCGTATCTGACGGGGATCGCGCTGCTCAGCCTGGTCTGCTTCGCGCTGCTGCCGGAGACACGGCCGGTGGGGACGACGGCCGCGGTCAAGGCGGAGCCGGTCATGGAATGAGCGGAGCGGGCTGCCCGCAGGGCGTTCCGGCGGCGCGCGGTCTAGGGGTTGAGCGCCAGTTCCAGATAGGCCGCGAACACCACCAGGTGTACGCCGCCCTGGAGCGGGGTGGCCCGGCCGGGCACCACCGTCAGGGAGCTCACGACCACGGTCAGGGCGAGCAGCACCATATGGGTGGAGCCGAGGCCGAGGACGAGCGGGCCGTCGAGCCAGACGGTGGCCAGGGCGACGGCGGGGATGGTCAGGCCGATGCTGGCCATCGCCGAGCCGAGCGCGAGGTTGAGGCTGGTCTGCACCCGGTCGCGGCGGGCGGAGCGGAGCGCGGCGATGGTCTCGGGGAGCAGGACCAGCAGGGCGATGATCACACCGACGACGGCGTGCGGGAGGTCGGCGGCCTCCACTCCTGACTCGATGGTGGGCGACACGCCCTTGGCCAGTCCCACGACGCCGATCAGGGCGAGGCCCAGCAGGCCCAGGCTGATCAGGGTGGTGCGGGCGGAGGGCGCGTCGGCGTGGTCGTCGGCGGTGACGACCTCGCCCTGGCGGGTGATGGGGAGGAAGTAGTCGCGGTGCCGCACGGTCTGGGTGGCGACGAACAGGCCGTACAGGATCAGCGAGGACAGCGCGGCGAAGGTCAGCTGGACGCCGGAGAACTCCGGGCCCGGCTTGCTCGTCGTGAACGTCGGCAGCACCAGGCTGAGGGTGGCCAGGGTGGCGACGGTCGCGAGGGCGGCGCCGGTGCCCTCGGGGTTGAAGACCGCGAGGCCGTGGCGCAGGGAGGCGACCAGGAGGCAGATGCCGACGATTCCGTTGCAGGTGATCATCACGGCCGCGAAGACCGTGTCCCGGGCGAGGGTCGAGCCCTTGCTGCCGCCGTCGGCCATCAGGGTGACGATCAGCGCGACCTCGATGATGGTGACGGCGACCGCGAGGACCAGCGAGCCGAAGGGTTCGCCGACCCGGTGGGCGACGACCTCGGCATGGTGCACGGCGGCCAGGACCGCGCCCGCGAGGACCACGGTCACCAGGCCGACGACCACGCCCGGCAGATCACGCCCCCAGGTGAACGCCAGCAGGACGACCGCGAGCACCGGCACGAGGAGCGTCCACTGGGTGGTCAGCGACCTGAGCCGAGCGATCATGAAGTGATCGTCGCAGAGGCGAAGGGGCCCCGCACTCCGGCGGTACGGGGCCCGGCGGGCGCTACTTGAACTCGGTGACGTCCACGACGTCGCAGTCGGTGAAGGTGGGTGGCTTGGTACAGAGCGCGGCCATCTGCTCGGCGAACTTGGTCGTGTCGGGGTGCTCGCTGTTGGCCATCGCCTCGTCGTAGGAGTCGAACTCGATCACCACGAAGTAGCGGTTGGGCTGGTTGCGGTCCTTCAGGACGAGGCGGTGCGTGGGGCCGCCGCTGCGGGCCGCCATGCTCTCCTCCTGCTGCTGGGCCAGCTCGCGCATCTCGTCGATGCGGTCGGTCTCGAAGTCGAGAATCTGTACGAACTTCATGGGTGCGTCCACGGTGCCTCCACCCGGCCGTGGCGTCTCCGGCGCGGAGACGCTCCGCAGACAACCGAAGCACCGGGAGCGATGGGCGGCAATCGGTCATGCGGCGCTCCCGGTGCTGGTTGTTCCTACGTCCGACGTGGTCAGGCGTCGATGCTGTCCTTCGGAGCGCCATCGCTCCGCGTCTGCGCCGCCTCGGCCGCCGCCTGCTTCCTGGTGGCGCGGAGGCTGGTGATCGTGGTGACGACCAGGACGCCGCAGATCACGCCGAGGGAGACCGGGATGCTGATCTCGGGGACGTGGACCCCGGACTCGTGCAGCGCGTGCAGCACCAGCTTGACGCCGATGAAGCCGAGGATGATCGACAGGCCGTAGCTGAGGTGGACCAGCTTCTTCAGCAGGCCGCCGATGAGGAAGTACAGCTGGCGCAGACCCATCAGGGCGAACGCGTTGGCCGTGAAGACGATGTACGGGTCCTGGGTCAGGCCGAAGATCGCGGGGATGGAGTCGAGGGCGAAGAGCACGTCGGTGGTGCCGATCGCCAGCATCACGACGAGCATCGGGGTCATGACCCGCTTGCCGTTCTCCTCGATCCAGAGCTTGGTGCCGTGGTAGCGGTCGGCCACGCCGAAGCGGCGCTCGGCGGCCTTGAGGAGCTTGTTCTCCTCGAACTCCTCGTCCTCCTCGTCGGCCCGGGCCTCCTGGATGAGCTTCCAGGCGGTCCAGATCAGGAAGGCGCCGAAGAGGTAGAAGACCCACGCGAAGCTGGCGAGGATGGCGGCGCCCGCGGCGATGAAGATGGCCCGCAGGACCAGGGCTATGAGGACACCGACGAGGAGCACCCGCTGCTGGTACTGCGAGGGCACCGCGAACTTCGCCATGATCAGGACGAAGACGAAGAGGTTGTCGACGCTCAGGGACTTCTCGGTGATGAAGCCCGCGAAGAACTCTCCACCGGCCTGGCCCCCGCCGAAGATCAGCAGGCCGAGGCCGAAGAGGCCGGCCAGGGCGATCCAGACGACCGTCCAGATCCCGGCTTCCTTGATGGACACGTCGTGCGGCTTGCGGCCGATGAAGAAGTCGACCGCGATGAGGGCGGCGAGGCCCACGATGGTCAGGACCCACAGGGTCACGGAAACATCCACTGATCCTCCGGCATTACGTAACGGCAAATGTCAGCGTCGTCGCGCTGCCGGAGGTCTCTTCCACCCAAGGTGGGCCGACGCCCCGGGAGCAGATCCAAGGGGATCTGTTCCGTATTGACGGGTACGCCGCATCGACAGGGAGTACTCCCCTCCGCAAGGAAGACGGTACCCCAATCACCAAGGAAAGGTAAAGCGATTGGCAAAAGAAAGGTCAAAGTCGCAGGTCGCTGGCCTTTACGTGTACTTGGTACGGGCCGCTGCCAGCTGACTCAGCACCTGCTGGAGCACCTGGCTGCCCGGCGGCACGAGCGAGGGCTCGTACGTCCAGGCATGCCCCACCCACGGGTCGGCGAGATGATCGTCGGGCACCGGACTCAGTCGCAGCAGCGAACGCCACAGCGGGTCCAGCAACGGGCCGTACGCGGAGGCCTCCTCGCGGTCCGCCACCATCATCAGATGGACGCCGACCGCCGGGCCCTCGTCGGCGAGATAGCGCAGCTGGGTCACGGCACGGTCGTCGAAGCCGTGCGGGAAGTCGTTGACGATCAGCAGCTGCTCGGAGGTGTCGAAGCCCGGTGGGAGCGAGTCGGGCGCGCCGCCGCGCACCGCCATCTGCACCAGGTCGACGCGCTGGGTGAGCCGGGCCAGGACGTCCGCGACGCCCGCCGCGCCGAGGGCGGGCGGCCCGGCGAGCACACCGGTCTGCACCAGCGGTACGAGCGCCTGCCCGCCGGAGCCCGCCGGGTCGATGACGTGCACGGTGAACTCGCCCGCCGGATAGACGGCGAGCAGCCGGGCGGCGTGTGCCACCGCGGTCTCCATCGCCAGACGCTTGAGGTCGTGGGAGTCGGTGTAGGAGCCGTCGAGCGAGTCGGCGCGCCCGCTGTCGATCCACAGACCGCGCTCCAGCGGCAGTCGGACCAGCATCGGGATGCGCAGCTGCGGGGCCTCGGGAAGATGCAGATCGCCCAGGCGCAGGGCCATGGGGATCTCCATCGGCACCCGGTGGCCGTGCCAGACGGGGTTGTCCCAGCGGGCGTAGGCCGCGGGCAGCGCGGGCTCCACGACGTCGGCCTCGGCGGCGAGCTGGGCGAGGTCGCGGTCCAGGGCCGCGCGCGCCTGGTCGACGAGTTCGGTGTGCCGGGCGCGGGCCGCCTCGCGCGCGGCGTCGCTCTGGCCGCCGATCCGGCTGCGCGGGTCGGACAGGGCCTGGTCCAGCTCCTTCTCCATACGGGAGTCGGCGAAGTCGACCGCGCTGCGGTACGCGGCCATGGTGCGGGCCAGGTCCTCGAACATGCCCCACACCTGGTTGTAGAGCCGCTCGTCCATGGACCAGCCGGTCGCGTCCCCCGCGACGGGCTGCTGGGGCTGTCCGGGCTGGGCCGGGGGCGCGGTCGGCGGGGGCGGCGGCGGGGCGGTGGTCTGGCGGCGCGGATGGCTGTAGTTGACGGTGCCGCCCGCGGTGGCACCCGGCTGGGCGCCCGAGGGCGGGTCCGCGGCGGCCGGGGGGTCGTAGGGCGAGGCCGGCGGCTGCCCGGGGGTGCCGGGCGCCTGGGCACCGTAGGGAGAAGTGGGCTGCCCGGGCGCGCCCGATGCCTGGTTGCCGTACGGCGCCGCGGGCGGGGGCGGTGGTACGGCGCCCTGAGCTGCTGTGCCGCCCTGATCGGCGCCGAGGGTCGGGGTCGCCGCGTGCCGGGTGCGGTCGCCGTCGGCGCGGGGGGCCTGGACCGAGCGGGCGAGGCCCTGGGCCACGGCGTCGTTGATACTGCCGGCCAGTTGGTGGGCCTGCGGCAGGCCCTGGTCGGCGAGGAGGTCGGCGAGGCCACCGGCGTATCCCTGGCCGACGGCGCGG
>JABFXD010000701.1 GCA_013361925.1 Streptomyces sp.
GCCGGTTGGCTTGCGGGGCACTCGCGTTTCAGCGGGAGAGCCTGCCGGGTTCCCTCAGCGGGCGTCCTCGACATGCACGACCTGGAGGTCCGTGCCGTCGCGGTGGCGCTTGCTGCGGCCGTGGAGGCCGACGGCGAGGTTCGACGGGTCGGCGGGCTCGTCGGAGCCGACGTAGGTGACGACGTCCGGGTGGTGGCCGGTCACCAGCCAGCCGGTGCCGTCCTTGAGCGTCTGGGTGCCGAAGTCACCGGCGGGGCCGCCGGCGCGGACCGGGCCGTACTGCCGGAGGATCTCCACGGCCTGCCCGGCGAGTTCGCCGTCGGGCTCCTTCAGCAGCACGCACGTGCCGTTCTCGAACAGCACCCAGGAGACCCCGGAGGGCGCCAGGATGCGCTGCCAGACCTCGACGAGGTGTTCGGTGTTCACCCGGCCATGTTCGCGCACACGGCCTTGACCGGTCCTGCCATTTACTCCGGTTCACTTCTCCCGCCAGGCCTCCAGCGCGAGCCCCGGTTCGTCCTTGCGCCGGGTGAGCAGGAGTTGACCGGTCGACGCGGACAACGTTGCCGCCACGACCCGGCCGTCCTCGTCGGTCGCGAGTGACACCAGGGCGTCCGCCGGGAGTTGGGGTCCCGACTCCGTCCACCACGCCCCCGCGGCCTCCTGTTCCGTCGGGTACGCGGCGAAGGCGACCCGGCCGCTCGACGAACGCTGGGCGAGCAACGTGCAGTCGTGGCCGTCGAGTTCGCAGCGGACCGCGGAGACCGGGCCGGGGCCGGCCGAGGCGAGGAGGGCGACGGGTTTGCCTCCCGCGCGCCAGGCGCACAGGTCGCCGGAGTCGTCGGTGTAGAAGAGGGTGGTGCGGTCGGCGGAGGTGGCCAGGGCGCGGAGGGTGCCTGGACGTACGGGGGTCTCGACCGCCTCCTCCAGGACCGGCTGGACGCCGGGATCCTGCTGGCGCCAGTGCAGCAGGCCGCCGGGGACGGCGGCGTACAGCTCCACGCGCCCCGACTCCCCCGTCACCGCGGCCAAGTCCGCTGCCACGTCACTCCCCTTGAGGTCCCGCCACGGCTCCCAGCCGCCCTTCTCCTTCTGCGCGACCATGCTCACGCCGCCGCCCTTGTTGCGGACGAAGACATGGGCCCGCCCCTGGGCATCGACGGCGACGGCCGGGGCGCCGGTGCGGTCGCCGGTCTTGTCGGGGTGGCCGACCGGGGCCCAGTCGAGGGCGGCGAGCCGGGGGCGGAAGTGCGTGGAGTGCACGAGCCCGGCCTCGCCGGGTTTGGTGGGCCGCCAGGAGACCAGATGGGCGTAGTGGTCGGGGCCCTGGCCGAGTGCCAGATCGGCACGGGGCATGTCGTCAGCGCTCTGGCCGAGCGCCGGGCCGGGGCGAAGGTTCAGGTCCGCGCCCTGGCCGGGCGCCGGGCCGGGCCGGAGTTTCTGATCGCCGCCCACCTTGCGCGGGGGCGACTCCCAGGGGCCGCCGGGACCGAGCTCGGCCCGGCACAGGACGGCGTCGCCGGAGGGCAGATAGACACTGAGCCGACCATCACGGCCGCGGAGAAGCCAGTCGCCGTTCACCGGTTCACTCTATGCGGGGCCTTTCGCGCCCCGCCCCCTCACCCCCCGCGTCTACCGTGGAGGACATGACAGACAAGCTCACCGTCACCGTCCTGGGTACCGGCATCATGGGCGCCGCCATGGCTCGCAATATCGCCGGCGCCGGGCACACCGTCCGCGCCTGGAACCGTACCCGTGCCAAGGCCGACCCCCTCACCGCCGACGGCGTCCGGGTCGCCGACTCCCCCGCCGAGGCGGTGGAGGGCACCGACGTCGTCCTGACCATGCTGTACGACGGTCCCGCCGCCCTGGCGGTGATGGAGGAGGCGCTGCCCGCGCTGCGGCCGGGCGTGGTGTGGGCGCAGTCGACGACGGCCGGCCTGGAGGGGCTCGCCGAACTCGCCGCCTTCGCCGCCGTGCACGGCCTGGTCTTCTACGACGCCCCGGTGCTCGGCACCCGGCAGCCCGCGGAGGCCGGTCAGCTCACCGTACTGGCGGGCGGGCCCGAGGCCCACCGCTACTCCGTGGCCCCCGTCTTCGACGCGGTGGGGGCGCGGACCGTATGGACCGGGGAGGCCGGCAGCGCGACCCGGCTGAAGCTGGTCGCCAACAGCTGGGTGCTGGCCGCGACCGCGGCGGCCGGGGAGGTGCTGGCCCTGTCCGAGGCACTCGGCGTGGACCCGCAGGACTTCTTCGCGCTGATCGAGGGCGGTCCGCTGGACATGGGCTATCTGCACGCCAAGGCGGGGCTGGTGCTCGACGGGAAGCTGTCCCCGGCCCAGTTCGCTGTCGAGACCGCCGCGAAGGACGCCCGCCTGATCGTCCAGGCGGGCGAGGAGAACGGCGTACGTCTGGACGTGGCCGCGGCGAGCGCGGCACGGCTGGAACGGGCTGCCGCTCAGGGGCATGGGGACGAGGACATGGCGGCTGCCTATTACGCGAGCTTCGAGGAGGAAGGTGAGGGCTGAAGCGCCGTACCCGGTGAAGCAGCGACCTGACACTCTGGGCCCATGAACGCCGCAGCCCCCCTTCTCGTAATAGTCGATGCCGCCAACGTCGTCGGGTCGGTGCCCGACGGCTGGTGGCGTGACCGGCGCGGGGCCGCGGAGCGGTTGCGGGACCGGTTGGCGGCGGACGGCCTGCCGGGGCACGAGGGTCCCGTGGAGCTCGTCCTCGTCGTGGAGGGCGCGGCGCGGGGCGTGGAGTCCGTGCCGCGGGTCAGGGTCGAGGCGGCGAGCGGGAGCGGGGACGATCGGATGGTGGAGCTGGTGGCCCGGGCGGCCGGGCGTGAAGTCCTGGTCATCACGGCGGATCGGGAACTGCGCCGACGGGTGACAGAGCTGGGGGCGGACGTCGCGGGGCCGCGCACGGTGCGTGGCTAGAAGGCGTCTGGAGGCGTCCTGGAGGGCTGAGCGCAATGACCTGCTTGTCCCGATATAGCAGCCGCCCAACCTCGGCCGAAACAGCAAAATAGGCATAAGCTAGCCGGGTTCGGTCATGATTTCGACATTCTGGTCACTTTCCCGTGACGGAATGACGCCGACGCGAGACGCTGGCTCGGTGGTGCCCGTCGTTCTGATCTGAGAGGATTCCGGCACCCTTGACGGCCGGTGGACGGGAGGCAGGAGTGGCGCGTGCCGCTCACAGCAGAGACGGGCGCGAGCTCGTTTTCGATTCGTGGGGTGATCCTCAAGGGCATCCCGTCTTTCTGCTGCACGGAACTCCTGGCAGTCATCAAGGGCCACGCCCCCGGTCGATGGTGCTCTATCAGCTCGGCATCCATCTGATCGCCTACGACCGCCCCGGATACGGCGGTTCGACCCGCAAACTGGGCCGTACGGTGGTCGACGCCGCCGAGGACGTCGAGGACATCGCCGACGAGCTCGGACTCGACGAGTTCTCCGTCGTCGGCCGGTCCGGCGGCGGCCCGCACGCGCTCGCCTGCGCCGCGAAGCTGCCGAAGCGGGTACAGAGCGCGGCCGTGCTGGTGAGCCTCGCCCCGTGGGACGCGGAGGGGCTGGACTGGTTCGAGGGGATGACGGAGTCCAACGTCCGCGAGTACCGCAACGCCCGCGAGAACCAGCAGGTGCTCCAGAGCACCCTCGTACAGAACGCGGACGCCATGCGGGACAACCCGATGGCCGTACTGAACGACCTCGACGACGAGATGCCCGAGGTGGACCGGCAGATCGTGGCCGACGCCGGCATCCGCCGGATGCTGCACAAGAACTTCGAGGCCGCGATCGAGAAGACCGCGTACGGCTGGATCGACGACGCCCTGGCCTTCAGCCGGGGCTGGGGCTTCGATCCGAAGGAGATCACCGTGCCCACCCTGCTCTGGCACGGCGAGAAGGACGTGTTCTCCCCCGTCGAGCACTTCAACTGGCTCGCTCGCAGGATCAAGGACGCCACCGTGGTGCTCCAGCCGTCGGCGGCGCATTTCGCGGCCGTCCCGGTGCTGCCCCAGGTGCTCGGCTGGCTGCGGGACCAGACGGAGGCCGACGCCGCCGCGACCACGACGGCGTGACCTCCGCTCCCGCCTCCGTCAGATCGGGTGCGGGTCGAGCTCCAGTCCCACCCGCCGGCCGTTGCGGAGCCTGACCACCTTCGAGTGCTTCGCGCCGAGCTTGGCGCCGAGCACGTCGAGGGACTCCCGGGCCAACTGCTCGGCCTCCGCCGTCCGGCCCATCTCCTTCAGCAGGACCGAGAGGTTGCCCCGGCAGGTGAGGGCGGTCGGATGGTCGGAGCCGAGCCGGTCGCACAACTCCCGGTACGCCTGCCGGTAGTTGTGCTCCGCCTGGATCGCCTCACCGAGGGCCGCCTCGGCGTTCGCCAGGTTCATCTGGCAGTTCATGCTGAACGGGTGTTCCGGGCCGAGAGTGGTGCGCAGCGCGGACCGGGCCTCCTCGCACACGTCGCGAGCCTCGGCGAACCTCTCCGTCGACAGCAGGTTGATGCCGTGGTTGACCGCGCACGCGAGCGTGTTCGGGTGGCTCTCCCCGAGCGCGGTGCGGAACCGCTCCAACAGGTCGGCGGTCTCCTCGCACGCCTCCTCGTGGCGCTCGGCTGCCGCGAGATGACCGGCGTGGCCGAGCCGCACCACCAGCGTTTCCGGCGAGTCCTCGCCCAGCCGCCGACGGCAGATGTCCAGCACCTGCCGGCTGATGTCCATCGCCTCGTCCAGCCGGTCGAGCCGACGCAGTGTGATGGCGAGGGCCTTGGCCGCCTCCAGTGCGGGCGGTTGCTCCGGTCCGAGCTCCACGGCCGTCTCGTAGACACCGCGCAGCGTCGCCTCCGAGGCCTCGTACTCACCACAAGAGCGCTGGTCACGGCCCAGGTTGATCTGGGAGAACAGGGTGTAGGGGTGACTGGGCCCCAGGGTCAGCGCGCGCTGCTCGCAGTTCTCCTTGTCGACGCTCTGCGCCTCGTAGCAGTCCCCGGCCATCCTCATCGACACGGCCAGGTTGTTCGCCGCGAACAGGGTCCGGGCATGGTCCTCACCGAGGAGGTCGACGGACCGCTCGTAGGTCTCCCGGTCGATCTCCAGGGCCCTGCCGACCTGCCCGACGGCCCGCAGGTCCGCGGTG
>JABFXD010000169.1 GCA_013361925.1 Streptomyces sp.
GACCTAGACCCCGCAGCCCAGATCCTCCGGCACCGCGAGCGACACCGGCTGTGAAGCCCCCGCCGGGAACGACGTCCGCAGGGTGAAGGCGTACGGGGTGGGGCCGTTGGCCCGCAGATGCAGCAGGCGGGACTCGGCCTCGGCGACCGTCGGGCGGTGGCCGGCCGGTACCCACCACAGGGCCGTCATCGCCTCCGTCACCTTCTCGAACCACTCCCGGCGGCGGGAGAGCAGCTCGCGGTGCTGCCCCTGGTACATGAAGGCGGTCAGCGCGTTGGTGTCCCGCCACACCGTGAGGTTGATGATCAGCCAGTCGTCGCCGAAGACCTTGATGTCGGTCGCGTCGCCACCCTCCGACTGAAGGCGCCAGACATAGCCGTCGGCTGCCTCCGCGGAGGCGTTGACCGGGTCCAGCGCGTCGACGAAGTCCTTCAACTCCGGTGAGTCCAGCGGGAACTTGAGGCGGGAGATGTTGACCTGGGCGAGTTCGTACGCGGCGGCTGAAGTCATGTACCGAACGGTAGGTCGGGAGTCCGGGCGGCGGTACCCCCGTCTCAGTCGGTGAGCACCGCCTCCATCACCGCCCGCGCGATCGGCGCCGCGTCCCCGCCCCCGCTGATCTCCCCCCGGTCCGCCTCCGCGTCCTCCACCACCACGGCGACCGCGACCTTCGGTTCCAGGTCACGCTCGCCCTGCGCCCAGGAGATGAACCAGGCGTACGGCGTACCGGAGTTGTCGACGCCGTGCTGCGCGGTACCGGTCTTGCCGCCCACGGTCGCCCCCGGGATCGCGGCGTTCGTGCCGGTGCCCTCGGTCACCACCTCCTCCATCAGCTCCTTCAGCCGCACCGCGGTCGCCGGATGCATCGCCTGTCGCACCGGCCGCGAACCCGCCGTCGCCACCGTCGTGCCGCCCGACCGCGTCGTCCGCTCCACGAGGTACGGCGAGCGGATCTGCCCGCCGTTCGCGACGGCCGCCGACACCATCGCCATCTGCAACGGCGTCGCCCGCGTGTTGTACTGCCCGATCGACGACAGCGCGAGCTGCGCCTTGTCCACGGACACGTCGAAGGTCGACTCGGCGACGGAGTACGGGATCCCGAGCCCGGTGTCGTTGAAGCCGAACCGCGCCGCCGTGGCCGCCATGTCGCTCACCCCCACCCGCACACCGAGCCGTGCGAAGACCGTGTTGCAGGACCACATGAACGCGGCCCGGATCGGCGCGTCCTCACACCCCGTGGACTCGTTGGTGAGCGAGGTCGTGGTGCCCGGCAGGGTGTACGGATCGGGGGAGTCGGTCGCCTCGTCGACGTCCGTCACCACCCCCGCGTCCAGCGCGGCGGCCAGGGTGACGACCTTGAAGGTCGACCCCGGCGGATAGGTCTGCCGTACCGCCCGGTTGAGCATCGGCTTGTCCGGGTCCGCGTTCAGCCGCGCCCAGTTCCGCTCCACCGCCGCGTCGTTCCCCGACAGCAGCTGGGGGTCGTACGACGGGCTCGTCACCAGCGCGAGAACGCGCCCGGTCGACGGCTCCACCGCGGCGACCGCGCCCTTGCGCCCGGCGAGGCCCTCGTAGGCGGCCCGCTGGGCGGCCCTGTCGATGGTCGTGACGACGTTGCCGCCCGGGTTCTGGCGCCGCGTCAGGTCGTTCCACAGCGGGAACGCCGACAGCATCGGATCGGTGCCGGAGAGGAGGTCGTCCTCGGCGTGCTCCAGGAAGGTCGTGCCGTAGATCTGCGAGGCGAAGCCGGTCACCGGCGCGTACAACGGGCCCTTCGGGTACGTCCGTTCATAGCGCAGCCGTCCGTCGGTGTCCTTCGAGCCGGTGACCGCCGAGTCGCCGACCAGGATGTCGCCCCGCGGCTGGCCGTAACGGGCGATCTCGGTACGGCGGTTGGCCGCGTTGTCGTCGTAGGACTGGGCCTGGAAGACCTGGATGCGGGTGGCGTTGACGAGGAGCGCCACCAGCAGCAGGGCGCAGAAGCAGGCGGCGTGGCGGATGTGGCGCGTCATCCGGATGCTCCGCGTCATGCGGTGACCTCCCCGTCGTACTGGCTGCGGGCCGAGTCGCTCACCCGGATCAGCAGGGCCACGATCGCCCAGTTGGTGACCACCGACGAGCCGCCCTGGGCCAGGAACGGCATCGCCATGCCGGTGAGCGGGATCAGCCCGGTCACCCCGCCCGCGATGACGAACACCTGCAACGCCACGATCGAGGCGAGCCCGACCGCGAGCAGCCGCCCGAAGGGGTCACGCAGGGAGAGGCCCGCACGGTAGCCGCGCTCCACCAGCAGCCCGTACAGCAGGAAGATCGCCGAGAGGCCCGCGAGGCCCAGCTCCTCACCGGCCGTCGCCAGGATGAAGTCCGACTTGGTGGCGAAGCCGATGAGCGTCGAGTGCCCGAGCCCCAGCCCGGTGCCCATCGTCCCGCCGGCGGCGAAGGCGAACAGTGACTGCGACAGCTGGTTGGGGCCCTGGCCGGCCTCGATGGTGGCGAACGGATGCAGCCAGTCCTGCACCCTGCTGTGCACATGCGGTTCGAGCCAGCCGACGGCGACCGCCCCCAGCGAGGCCAGCAGCAGCCCCACCGCGATCCAGCCGGTGCGCCCGGTGGCGACGTACAGCAGCACCACGAACAGTCCGAAGAACAGCAGCGAGGTCCCGAGGTCCCGCTCCAGGACCAGCACCAGCACACTCAGCAGCCAGATCGCCACGATCGGCCCGAGCACCCGCCCGGTCGGCAGCTGGAGCCGCCAGATCCGGCGTCCGGCGTAGGCGAGCGCGTTGCGGTTGGCGGCGAGGTAGGCGGCGAAGAACACCGCGAGGAGCACCTTCGCGAACTCGCCGGGCTGGATGGAGAATCCGGCGATCCGGATCCAGATCCGGGCCCCGTTCACGGCGGGGAAGGCGATCGGGAGGACCAGCAGCACGAGCGCGGCGGCGACGCACACGTACGCGTACCGCTGGAGCACCCGGTGGTCCCGCAGGAACAGCACGGTCACGATGAACAGCGCCACACCGACCGTGGACCACACGAGTTGGGTGGGGGCCGCCCGGTCGTCCGGGGTCTCCAGGTCGAGCCGGTAGATGAGGACCAGGCCCAGGCCGTTGAGCAGCACGCCGATCGGCAGCAGCAGTGGATCGGCGTACGGCGCCCGGTAGCGCACCGCGAGATGCGCGACGAGCGCGAGCACGCCGAGCCCGGCGCCGTAACCGGCGGCGCCGGGCGGGACGGTGCCGTGTCGGGCGAGGCCGACCGCGCAGTAGCCGTACACGGAGAGCAGTACGGCGACGACGAGGAGGGCGAGTTCGATGCCACGGCGCCGGGGGAGACGTACAGCGGGAGCGGGGGGATCCGCTTGAGCCACGGTGGTTCCGGCCTTGGTCATGTCCGGAACCTACCCAAATAGGGAGACTTGTCTTCCCGATCTTCCGGGTCTTCCTAGCACCAGCGTGGCGCCGCCCCGATGTTGTCGATGTACCGCGCGGCCCCCCAGGCCCAGGTGCCGTCGGTGAGGAGGTACCAGAGCGGGTTGCCCTGGACGGTCTGGCCGGGCGTCTTGCAGAAGATCGACACGACCTCGCCCCGGTAGGCGGTCCGGATGATCTGTGATCCGCGGTTCGGCGCGCTGCGCAGATTCAGCGTG
Source organism: Streptomyces sp. (assembly GCA_013361925.1). GTDB lineage: Bacteria > Actinomycetota > Actinomycetes > Streptomycetales > Streptomycetaceae > Streptomyces. The sequence goes on from JABFXD010000169.1 coordinate 3,647, forward strand.
CTCGCCGTGACGACGCCCCGGTACAGGCGCGGGTTCTGGTGCTGCTGCTGGTTGTTCCCCCACTGCTGCTGGTTGTTCCCCCCGTCGCCGCGCTCGCCGTCCCAGTCGTCGTTCGCGACGGCGGGCACGGCGGCGGTGGCGGCGAGCAGGGCGCCGGCGACGAGGGATATGGAGAGACGGGAGCGCAGGGACATGGCGGAACCTCCACGAAGGGGGCGAACTTGACTAATCGCCACATTAGGAGGGGTGTGTCAGGGGCGCCTTTTTGACTGGGCCATAGGTGAACGCCGCTCAGGGGTGCGGGGAACCGCGCAGGGTGAGTACGGCGACGGCTCCTCCGTCGACGGCGTTCCGGAAACTCAGCTCCGCCCCCAGCACCTCCGCCTGCCCCACCGCGATGGTCAGCCCCAGCCCGTGCCCCTTCGCCCCGCCCTCCGTACGGAACCGCTGCGGACCATGCTCGACCAGGTACTCCGGATACCCGTCCCCATGATCCCGAACGGTCACCATCGCCCCGTCGACCGTCAGCGACACCGGCGTCCGCCCATGCCGGTGCGCGTTGGCCACCAGGTTCCCCAACACCCGTTCGAGGCGCCGCCGATCCGTCTCGACGACGACACTCCGTACGACCCTGACCTCGGTGTCGGTCCCCGACGCCCGCACCACCCGCTCCGCCAGCGCCCCCAGCGGCACCGCGTCCAGATCCAGCCGCTCCCGCCCCGTGTCCAGGCGCGAGATCTCCAGCAGATCCTCCGTCAGCGTCCTGAGCGCGGCCACCCGGTCCCGCACCAGCTCCGTCGGCCGCCCCGGCGGCAGCAGCTCCGCCGCCGCGTGCAGCCCCGTCAGCGGCGTCCGCAACTCGTGCGCCACGTCGGCCGTGAACCGCTGCTCGCTCAGCAGCTTGCCCTGCAACGAGGCCGCCATGGAGTCCAGCGCGCCCGCGACAGCGGCCACCTCGTCCTGCGGCCGCGTCGGATCCTTCGTACGCGGATCGCCGACACGGGCGTCCAGATCACCGCCGCTGATCCGCCGGGCCACCCGCGCGGTGGCGTGCAGCCGCCGGGTCACCCGGGTCACCGCGAACGCGCCGACCAGCAGCGTCGCCCCGATGGCGAGGGCCGAGGACCACAGGATCGCCCGGTCGAGGGCGTTGATCGTACGGGCCTGCTGGGAGTAGTCGACGACGACGGCGAGGGCCCGGTCGCCGTCGGCGGGACCGGCCGCCCACATCGTGGGGCGCCCCTCGTGATCGGCGACCATCGTGCCGCGGTCGCCCGCCACCGCGAGGGCCCGCAGCGACGCGGGCAGCCCGGGCGGGTCGACGCCCGCGCCCGGCAGCAGCGAGTCCCCGGCCTCGTACGCCGAGGTCGCGTCCGCCAGCCGGGACAGCGCCAGGTCACGGGCCTGCCCCACGGTCTGGTTGGTCACCGAGACATGCACCAGGATGCCGAGCAGCGCGGCCAGCCCACAGCACATGACGGTGATGAAGACGAGGGCCTT